>DUUG01000186.1 GCA_012841675.1 Clostridiales bacterium | reverse complement strand
TATAACATATTACGCCGGCAAATCAAAGAGAATTTTGATGAACATAGCAGGGAAATTATAAAACAAACATGAAAAAGCACCGAGTCTCCCATGAAATGTGAGATTCGGTGCTTTTTCCGCGTTTTGGCTCACTAACGCGGGGATTTCATGCCGAAGAGAAGGCGCAGAATACCCCGAAGAAAGCGTGGTGATTTTACAACGACAATTTCCATATGTAGAAAACCATCCTTCCGCTATTTCCGGCTTCCGGCAAAAACCAGTGCGCCTAAAATGATGAGGCCCATTCCACACAGCAGAAGCAGTGCCCGTATGGGTACAAGGGCAAGAATGGCCAAGATCAGCCCGCCACACATGATCCAAAGGCCTGTTCTATTGTCTTTTGCTTTGTTTCTGCAGCGCATGATATCAAGCCTCCTGACTCAGTTTACCGGATCCACTAACAGTATACGAAAGTGGCACCGGAAGTGTTACAGATTAAACGTGTTTTTGCTTAAATAATGGAATTATCTTTGCGAAAAGACGGTATTATATAAAATGAGGGCCGTTAAATGGATTTTCCGGCCTGTCCGAATGCTTGAAAGATGCGTAAAGAGCAGGGGAAGCAAGGTCTTGTACACAAAAAAAGAGGAACTTACAAAAACCATACATTTTTACAGATCCTTACTTTTTGTTTCTTAAATATGTACGATTTACAGGATAAAATATTGAAAAACAACCAAAATAAACTTGATGATGTGGTCTAAATCTGTCTTAGTTATAAAAGTTCATGCGAAGAAATATAAAAATGAAAAAAATGGTTGATTTTCCAGTAAAAATGCACTATAATTTATACCGCAAGTTGCAAACGAGAGGAGAATATCAATGCAATACGATAAGAAAAGCATTGCCGATGTGCCTGTAGCTGGCAAACGCGTTCTGGTTCGTTGCGATTTTAACGTACCGCAGGATGCTGATATGAACATTACTGACGACAAGCGGATCCGTGAATCTCTGCCGACCATCCGTCATTTGGTGGAGAATAATGCGCGGGTCATTCTTTGCTCTCATTTGGGCCGCCCCAAAGGGCAGTTCAACGATAAATATTCCTTAAAGCCCGTGGCAAAGCGTCTTTCTGAGCTTTTGAATATGCCTGTGGCCATGGCTTCTGATGTAATTGGCGAGGACGCTGTGGCGAAGGCCGATGCTCTGAAGGAAGGCGAAGTGCTTTTGCTTGAAAACGTCCGTTTCCATGCGGAAGAAGAGAAGAACGACGCCGAATTTGCCAAGAAGCTGGCTTCCTTGGCTGAGCTTTACGTTAACGATGCATTTGGTACAGCCCATCGCGCCCATGCTTCTACTGCCGGTGTGGCTGATTATCTGCCTGCCGTTTGCGGCTTTTTGATTAAAAAGGAAATCGACATTATGGGCCGCGCTCTTTCCGATCCCAAGCGTCCCTTTGTGGCGATTTTGGGCGGCTCGAAGGTTTCCGATAAAATCGGCGTTATCAATAACCTGTTGGAAAAGGTCGACGCGCTTATGATTGGCGGCGGTATGGCCTATACCTTTGTCAAGGCCATGGGCGGCTCCATCGGCAAGTCCCTCTGCGAGGATG
>DUUG01000185.1 GCA_012841675.1 Clostridiales bacterium | reverse complement strand
TTAATCCACCATTGTGAAATCATCAATATGACCGGCAACAGCTACCGTCTCGAACATCGCAAATCTATCACGTGATCACTGTGCACTTTGTGGCGAAAATCTGTGCATTTTACTTGACTGCTTACAGAAGAAAACAATCTTACGGAATCATTTTGTTGAAAATGTTCATAAACGAACCGGTTGCCGAAAAAGAGTAGTTGACGCAGGCAATATCCGTTACGCCATGGGCCAATGCAAAGGCAGGCAGATCCAAAGACGGCTTGCCGCTGCCGTTAAACTCCCGCGGATCGATTACAAAAACTTCCTCATAATGATCCACCAAAAACGGAATCAGCGCGTTGCCGTATGACTCTTTTGTTACTAACAGCTTTTTGCCGTTTTGCACCTGGTTGTTTTGGATATGCACGATAGGGTGATCTCCCCCCAGAAAAATGCCGTATTTCCAAGAGGAGGGGAAACGGCTGCCATCCTCGTACACGACTTGTACAGGTCTGCCGTTTGTTAAGCTTCCGTCCGCATAGGCCATGGCCATCAGCGCGTCATTGGACTGGGGCAGGAAAAACTCAACCGTGTCCGGATTATTTTTTAAAGCCACACTTTGAGGCACATTTTTGGTATACGTGTACATTGTACCCAAAAATCCGGGGATTTCTCCCGCGGCGTAAGAATCTATCTCATAAGGCGTAAAGCCGGCAGCTTTCGCAAAAGACGTATACGCATAATACGCACCGCGCTGTGTCCAGTGGTGGTCTGTGCGGAAGTAGAGGTATTCGGTCTTATGATAATAAAGGGGCGACCATACATCCACCGGAATCACGCCCGTGCCCAGGTTTTCATAGGCAAAGTTCATGGCTCGAAGCTGGGAACGGATACCTGCCTGATAAGCCGACGGTGCATTGAACTCGATGGAAGTTGGGCAGAAAAGCGCGTATACATTGACATCAGGCAACGCATTTTTCAGACGGGTGATGGCATTGGCATAGTTTAACAGCATGCTATCGACGCCATAGTAATGCTCCATGGCGATATCATCTATAATGACGATAGCTCCCGTATCCACCGGTTTTCCGTTGGGATTCGGTTCGTCAATAGTGCCCTCCGGATGCGTTACAGGTTTCCACGGCGTGGAAACCGTCGTGGTCGGCTCAGGCGTCGTTATCGCAGGCGTTGTTGCCGGTTCGGTGGGACGAGGTGTTGTAGGCGGGTTTGTTTTGGGCGGATTGGTTATAATATCCGTCATATCGAAGATGTTTTGCCCGCCGCCTTCCCAGTTATGGTCAATTCCGCCTTCAATAATGGTGGTTTTGCCGCCCAAGCTGATATAGTAAAGACGGTTTACCACTCCGCTGGTTAATAATAAACGCTCGCGGAACGGAAACGTGTCCGTATAGTATTTTTCAAATTCCTTGGTAAAGTTGCCGCTGGCTACATAGCGGATGGAGGAAAAATCGCCTGAAAGCAGCTTTTGCAACGAAATAGTTGGTTTCTCGGCAAGCTTCCGATTTTCCGACTGGGAAAAAACGGCATCCTTATCAAAAAAGGCCCAGATGGTAAGGAAAAACAATGGAATTATAAAGCAGACAGTGATCGCTGCATACCATTTTTTCATTTGTATCCTCTTTCTATTGGCTTTAAAGTTATAACTTTAGAAGTTATAATACAAAAACGGGCTTGACGTATTCGAGATCATGACAACCGTGCACATAATCAGCAAAATCGTATTGTACGCAAGCTGAAATGACATGGCCGTGTTTAGCAAGGCGCCGCCTTTGGCAAGCATACGCTCATATCGGGGAACGATCCATTTTTTAAGCGGGATGGAGCCTATAACGCCCATGACAAACAACAAAAGATAATTCTCCATCTTGGCAAGGGTCATAGAATTGACTATCGGAGCGCCTGCAAAGCCGAACGCCCGTGCGAAGAATCCGCCAAGCTTGGACATATCTTCAAAATAGAACAGCCCCCACCCGATAAGCACCAAAAACAGCGTTACAACCCGGCGAATAAGCATCGGCATTTTTTCAATAAGGCTGGCAAACACGAATTTTTCTAAAATCAGTATTACGCCAAAGTATAAGCCCCAGAGCATAAAGTTCCAGCTTGCGCCGTGCCAAAAGCCGGTTAAGAACCAGACGATGAGAAGGTTCGGAATTTGATGCTTCCTGTTTCCGCCCAAGGGAATATACACATAATCGCGGAAAAACGAGGACAGAGAAATATGCCACCGTCGCCAGAAATCCGTAATGGAGGTGCTTGTATAGGGATAGTTAAAGTTCTCTTTGAAATGGAAGCCAAACATGCGGCCTAACCCAATGGCCATATCGGAAT
>DUUG01000004.1 GCA_012841675.1 Clostridiales bacterium | reverse complement strand
GTTCGGTTCCGTGCCATCTCGACTGTCCGGCGATGCACCAAAATTCAAGACTCCCCTTTCAGCTTGCAAGCCTCTGCATGCTTTTGAAGCAGAGTGGTTACCACATGATGAGAAAGCAAGATTCCGGCGGCAGACGGTACAAAAGGAACGCTCCCCGGGGTTTGCCGCCGGTTGTCCAAAGGCTCGTTGGCAGGCAGCGGTTTCAGCGGCGGTTCCTTGGAAGCAACCACGGTCAAGCTTGTCACATGGCGGCAACGAAGCTCTCTCCGCATTACCCGTCCCAAAGGGCAGCCGGATGTCTCAAACAAATCGCCTACGAAAAGCGCCGAAGGATCCAGACGATTGCCGCAGCCCATAGCGGCGATAATCGGAATTTGATTCTCAAAGCAGTACTGGGCAATCCAAAGCTTGGCAGACACCGTATCAATGGCGTCGACAACAAAATCGCACTCTTTCAAAAACGAAAGATCCGTTTCCGCCGTAATAAATGCAAATTTTTCAACAACCTCACAGTCGGGGTTGATAGCCATCACACGCTCTGCCATCAAGCTTGTTTTCGGCTTACCTACCGTATGGGTTAATGCTAGAATTTGGCGGTTTTAATTGCTGTGGGAAATTACATCGCGGTCAATCAGCACAAGAGAGCCAATGCCGGCGCGGGCCAGCATCTCCGCCGCATACCCGCCCACTCCGCCCAGTCCAAACACCGCAACGCGGCACCGGGCCAAATGGTCAATTGCCGATTGTCCCATCAGCAGGCGCGAGCGCTCAAAGGTTTCGGGATGTCGTTTCATGTAAGTATCGCCTTTTCTTTTTATGTATCGCTAGGTTAATATCCGCCCTGCCCCGTTAAAGACTCGTCTTCCTCAACCCAACGGCTGACCGATATTTTCGTATATTCGGAATTTGTGTTGCGTACAATGACGGTTTCAATGCCTGCGTTAATGATAAACCGCCGGCAAAGGGCACAGGGAGAAGCGTTTTCCACATAATCGCCCGTTTTAACTTCTTTCCCCACCAGATATAGGGTGGAACCTAACATGTCTTCCCTGCGCGCGGAGATAATGGCGTTTTGCTCCGCATGGACAGAACGGCACATTTCATACCGCTCGCCCCGGGGAATGGCCAGCTTCTCCCGGGTGCAGACGCCCAAATCCGAGCAGTTTTTACGTCCGCGCGGCGCGCCGGCATAGCCGGTTGCAATGATCTGATCATTTTTTACAATCACCGCGCCGAAATTCCGGCGCAGGCATGTTCCCCGTTCCAACACGGTTTCCGCAATGTCGAGGTAGTAGTTCACTTTGTCACGCCGCATAATAACTCCTCCTATTTTGATTGTCCCGTATCGCCGATAATACGACCTGCATGGATTCGTATGGTTCGACCTGCATAGGCGGCAACGTCTTTATCATGCGTTATAAGCAAAATCGTAGCGCCCGAGCGGTGCAAGCTCTGCAGAAGCGAAAGAATCTGCGCGGTTGAGGCTTCATCCAAATTCCCTGTCGGCTCGTCGGCCAGAATCAGCTTCGGCCGCCCGACTAATGCCCTTGCAATGGCCACACGCTGCATTTGCCCGCCGGACAATTGCGACGGCAAATGGGATATCCGGTCGGAAAGCCCGACTCTGGCAAGGGCGTCCATAGCAAGCTCTTCTCTTTTTTTACGCGGTATGCCTGCAAAAACCTGGGGCAGCATTACATTTTCCAGCGCCGTTAGCCTTGGAATCAAGTTAAAGCTCTGAAAAATAAACCCAATCTCTTTCCGGCGCACTTTCGATAGCTTCGTATCCGGAAGGGAGAACATATCGCGATTTTGCAGATAATAGGTGCCCTTGTCCGGTCGATCCAAAAGCCCGAGCAAATTCATAAGCGTGCTTTTCCCCGAGCCGGAGCTGCCCACAATGGCGACAAACTCGCCCGGATCCACAGAAAGGTTTATACCGTCCAGCGCGCGGACAGGGCCATGGCTTCCCTGCCCCCTACTGTTCCGCCCGTTGTACGTTTTGCAAAGCCCCTCAATCCATATCATGCAAAATCACCCCGGCGTATAGTTTGGGCGTCCAGGGTGATTTATATGCCTAAAATTCCAACTAACGGCTTTTATTTAATCCCGGCTTCATAGGCAATCTGCTCTGCCAGCGGCGTCTTTTCCCAGCTAAAGCTGTCTTCCATGCGGCCAAAATGTCCATAGGAAGATGTCGGGCTGTAGATGGGACGGCGCAGATCCAGTGTTTGAATAATCGCCGCCGGGCGCAGATCGAAAAATCTTTCAATTAACTTGGTAATTTTCTCGTCTGAGATCTTCCCCGTCCCGAAGGTTTCCACCGTGACGGATACAGGCCGCGCCACGCCGATAGCATAGGCAATACTGATCTCTAATCGGTCTGCCACGCCTGCCGCCACCAGGTTTTTGGCAAC
Source organism: Clostridiales bacterium (assembly GCA_012841675.1). Lineage (GTDB taxonomy): Bacteria > Bacillota > Clostridia > Oscillospirales > QAMX01 > DUUG01. The sequence goes on along the minus strand of DUUG01000004.1, from coordinate 1,107 downwards.
ATACCGGGCCATATACGCCGCCGAACGGTCTACCTTGGTCGGGTCTTTTCCGGAAAAAGCGCCGCCGCCGTGTCGAGCATAGCCGCCATAGGTATCGACGATGATCTTCCGTCCGGTGAGGCCGCTGTCACCGTTGGGGCCGCCGACCACAAAACGGCCGGTGGGATTAATGTAGTATTTCGTGTTGGCATTCAGCAAGTTTTCCGGAACTACATGGGAAACAACCGCTTCTAAAATCCCTTGCCGAAGCTCGTCAAGCGAAACCTCCTCGTTGTGCTGAGAGGAAATGATAACCGCCGGGCAAAACAGGGGCTTTCCGTCTTCGTAGGCAATGGTCACCTGCGCCTTCCCGTCGGGCCAGAGGAAAGGCAAGTCGCCTGTTTTGCGAACCTCCGCCAGACGCCTTGTGAGCTTATGCGCCAGAGAAATAGCCAGCGGCATCAGCTCTTCCGTTTCGTTGCAGGCATAGCCAAACACCATGCCCTGGTCGCCTGCGCCGATTAAGTCTAGCGGATCCGCGCCGGAGGTTCTATACTCCTGAGAGGCGTTGACGCCCATGGCAATATCCGGCGACTGCTCGTCAATAGACGAAATCACCGCACACATTTTATAGTCAAAACCCATGGCCGCGTCGGTGTACCCAATGCGGCGCACCGTATCTCGCACGGTTTTGGGCAGGTCCACATAGCAGCTTGTAGATATTTCACCCATCACAAGCACAAGCCCTGTTGTTGCCGCCGTTTCACAAGCCACACGGCCGGCAGGGTCTTCGGTCATAATCGCATCCAGCACAGCGTCGGAGATGGCATCGCAAAGCTTGTCCGGATGGCCTTCGGTTACGGATTCAGACGTAAAAAGATGAAAAGACATGTATTCCACCCTTTCAGGAAAGGCATTTTTTCTATTTATTATGACATATTTCTCTCCGGATTGTCAAGTCCGATTCTTTCTTATGAATGCAGTTTTAACCGTTATGCTGTTTCCTAATGTCAATACTCTGTATCAATAATTATATTTCTCAAATCGTATAACTTATTGTTATATTTGCACACTCTTTTAAACAACGAAGACGTGTTTTTTATTCATCCGGAGTTCGGAATACACCAG
>DUUG01000184.1 GCA_012841675.1 Clostridiales bacterium | reverse complement strand
TGTTTTTTCGCTTACGCAAGCAGAGTTTTTATGTTTTCGCCCTTGGCCGCTGCTTCCAGCGCGGCGTTGATTTCCTCCACGGGATAGAAGGATGCAAGATCCAAAATCTTAGAATGCATTTGCGGTGTGTTTTCCAAAACGGACAAATACTTTTTCACATCGGCAATGGAATACTGCGAGGAGCCTAGTATCCGAAGCGCCTTAAATGTAATGAGCTGCGGCAGAATGGAAACTGTGCCGCTGTCAGAATACTGTCCCGGAATCAGATACATACCGCGGTTGCGCAGCAAATGAATTCCCACGGGAACGGCAGCCGGGTTGCCGGACGCTTCAAACACAAGATCAGCACCCAAACCGCCGGAAAGCGAAGCAACCAGGTCGCCAATCCCCTTCTCCCCCTCTTTTGCCAAACTGACAACATGGGTCGCACCCAAGGAACGGGCCGCCGCCGCGCGCTTTTCATTTTCCCGCCCGGTAACAGCCACCACATTCGGCACACCTAATGCAGAAAGGAGCATGACAGCGAACAAGCCCACGGGACCCAATCCCTGAACCACAGCCACTTTGGCATACTCCAGGTTTCCACCGGCTTTTGCCGCTAAATTAAAAGCATGCAAGGTTGTCGGCCCGGCACAGGCAAACACAGCCACCATTTTGGGGTCAAGTCCTCTTGGAATCGGAATCAGGTTTTCCGGCGGCGCAAAGGTATATTCTCCGTAGCCTCCGTGAAAATGCGGCGGCTCGGCAGGCGGTTTCCCGTTGGTAACCCCCATATTGACGCAGTTGGCATCATCCCCGGTTTTGCACAAAAGACACTTGCCGCAAGGAACGGCGATACAGACAATGGCGTTGTCGCCTTTGACCAGTCCGCTTTGCAAGGAATCCTGTTCGGTTATGTCGTCAATCACGCCGACAAATTCGTGTCCTACGCACGCGGGCAGGTTAACGCCCAGTCTGCCCTCATGAATATGTAAATCTGTTCCGCAAACCCCGCTTGCCAACAGCTTTAGGCGAACGGATCCATCCGTTGCCGGCAATATGGGATAGTTTTCTACTTGGAAGGGTTGATTCACACCTGTCATAACGGCCATTTTTCCTGTTTTCATATCTTTCTCTCCTTTATCCTCCGACTTCCACCGAAAAACACCGGGGGAATGCCTCTGTAAGCGCATCGGCAAGAGTTTGGGCAACGGATTTCGTCATAGATGGGGCTTGTTCGTATGCATAGGGGATATGCAAATTCTTATATTTCCCCGACGCCAAATTGTGAAATGGAAGCAAAGATACATACCGAACGCCGGCTTTTGTAAGCAATTGGCCCATTTCTATCATACTTTCCTTCGTATCCGTGTAATGGGGAACCAAAGGCACACGGGCGGTAACATTTGCTCCGTGTTCGGCAAGGGTTTTCATGAGGGCAGTTGCCTTTTGCGGGCTTGCACCGGTGATTTGATACGCTTTTTCTCCCTCTGCCCCTTTCAGGTCGATGTAAAACCCATCGACATAGGGCAAAAGCTTTATGTAAGACTCTGCCGGCGCCTGCCCGGCAGAGTCTATTATAACAGAAATCCTCGCATTGTGGCAGGCTTTGGCTAGGGCCAGACAAAACTCGAACTGCTCTAAAGGTTCTCCACCGGACAGTGTTACGCCGCCGCCCGACTCTTCATAAAAGAGGCGATCCTCCAAAACAACGGCCAGAACCTCATAAACGGTCATTTCTACGCCTTCCCCCGACAGATATTCGGGATTATGGCACCAAGGGCAATGCAAAGAACAACCTTGGAAAAATACCGTTGTGCGGATGCCCGGCCCGTCGCCGACGGAGAAATGCTGGATGCCGCCAATTTTACCGGTCATACGCCATGCTCCGTCCGCTGTAATATGTCTTCCTGAACGTGTCGGTCAAGCTGTGTAAAATAGGCGGAAAAACCGGAAACGCGAACCACCAAACTCTTATATTCCTCCGGATGCTCCATAGCCCGCCGTAGTGTATCTTTGGAAACAGCGTTAATCTGCATTTCCTGCCCGCCCTGCTTGAAATACACCTTGATAAGCGCTAGTAGCTTTGCCCGTTTGACAGGATCTGCAAACATTTCCGGCCCGAACTTCTGGTTTAACACCGTACCGCAGGACACAAGGCGATAATCCGGCTTTGTGGTGGATAAAACAACTGCCGTCGGCCCTTTAACGTCGCATCCCCGCATGGGCGAAGCCGCGTCCGAAAGCGGTGTTCCGTTTTTACGCCCGTCAGGCGTGGCCGCCACTTCCCGGCCGGCGCCGATATTGTTCACGTTGCTGGCA
>DUUG01000183.1 GCA_012841675.1 Clostridiales bacterium | reverse complement strand
CTATATCGAAAAAGTTTTCCAGCCGCAAATATTAAACGCGGTCGACCAAGCTGCTGCTGAGGCAAAGCAAGTCTCAGAACAGCAGATTAGGCCATTGATTGATGCGTATTTAGACAGTATCGATCAAAAAATTGCCGAGCTGACAAAATCGGCCGGAACCATCGCCCAAAATCCTTTCTTTGTTCAAATGGTGCAGGAGGCAGTAGAGGAGAAGCTGTCCGAGATAGAGGTGATTCAACCTAGCCAGGATGCGCTTTACAAATCGGTGTCCCTGCCCCAAGGAAAGACGCTGAAGGCCGGCATTGGCTGTGAGGTCATTTTGAGAACCGGTGCGGCGACGGTTTCCGCCGCTGGATTTACCAACCTTTCCAAGTCAGGGACGGCTTTGGCGGTAAATGCGGCCGTGCCGCAGAACAATAGTCTGATTGCGGTGACGGCAGGTGCTTCGTTCCGCGCAACCCAGGCGGCCACGGTGCTGGTGCGCGGGCCGTATACAATCCAATAAGAAAAAGGCTGACGATTTCGTCAGCCTTTTGTTTTTGGCAGTATTCATATAGTTGTTTTGCTTCAACCTTCAAGAAATAAGGCAGAATAAACTCTTGCGGAAAGCAATTTGCATGGAGACGCATAAAAACCGCATGGAAAACGTTTTTCCATGCGGTTATACGTTTTACGATATAAGCCTGTATTTGCCTATAAAGGGAAGCTCCTTTGCCTTTCCGTTGGACGCCTCAATGAGCAGTACGAGGGCGACAATGAAACAAAAGATGCCGTAGGACCCGGAAATAATACCGGTCAGTATGGAGGGAATAATCCTGCTCCAAAAAAAGAAAATGGACAATGCGAAAGAAAGTATGCCGATCATAATAGACCCGGCTGAAAAGGTGATGAACAGCAAAAGGCCCTGATTGGCGTGGAACTTGGCAAATTTGGAATTTGGTGCGCTTAAAAGGGGAATTATGAACAGCGGCCCCAAATAAGACACACAGGCAACCCCTTTGTTGTTTTGGATATCCATCGGATCGAACTCATGGGTATGGTCAGTCCTTAGAGAATTCATCGTCACTCTCTCTTTCTTTCGCTGGTGTTATTTAGATTGAAAGAGCTTTAAGAGCCTTTCATATTCATCGGCTAAGCTGTCATTTTCAGGTTCCTTTTCCACTGTCGGCGCGGGCTTGGCTGCTTCGGCTGCATCTGTTCCCTGAGAGGGAAGGGGATTGGCAGCACTGTCCGTAAATCCGGTGGCAATAATGCTGATTCGAACCTCGTCGCTTAAGCTGTCATCAATGGCGGCGCCGAAAATAATAACAGCCTCGGGGTGGGCGTTCTCCTGCACAAAGCTGGCGGCCGTATCAATCTCGTTGAGCTCGATTTCAGGAGAGGCAATAATATTGAGAAGGACGCCCTTGGCACCGCTGATAGAGGTTTCCATCAGCGGACTCTGCACCGCCATGCGTGCCGCCTCAATGGCCTTGTTCTTGCCGGCGGCCTTTCCAACGCCCATATGGGCAAAGCCGCTCTTCTGCATAACCGTCTCTACGTCAGCAAAGTCCAGGCTAATTAGCCCCTGCACCGTAATCAGCTCGTAAATGCTGGAGATAGCCTGTTTTAGAATTTCGTCCGCAAAGGCAAACGCGTTGACAAAGGTAATCTTCTGATCCGTAACGTATTTCAGTCGCTCATTGGGAATTACCAGAAGCGAATCCACATGCTCGTAAAGGTCATGAATACCGGCTTCGGCCCGAGACGCACGCTTAGCACCCTCAAATTTAAAGGGACGCGTGACAACACCGATGGTAAGAATCCCAAGCTCCTTGGCTAATTCGGCAATGACAGCCGCCGCACCCGTACCCGTACCACCGCCCATGCCGGCGGTTACAAACAGCAGATCCGTGTCTTGCAGAAGGGCACGCAGCTCTTCTCTGCTCTCCTCAGCGCAGCGGCGCCCCTTTAGGGGATCTGCGCCACAGCCCTTGCCGTCGCTGATGTGTTGGCCTATTTGAAGCTTAACGGGGGCAAGCGACCGGTTTAGCTGTTGAAGATCCGTATTGACTGCAATAAATTCGGCTCCTTGCAAATTGCTTTTCACCATGCGGTCAATGGTGTTGTTGCCACCGCCGCCGACGCCGATGACTTTAATTTTTGTGACAGACTCTTCCGCCGTATCAAATCGAAGCGCCATCGAAAACCCCTCCTGTTTCAAATTTTACTGCGGGCCGGTGCTTCAAGAGCCGCTGCAGTTTCTTTAGCAAGGTACGGAAAATCGGCTGTGGGGACATCGTTCGCCACCGACAGCCGGTTTTCGCGATTTAAAATGTAGAATCCATTACTTTTTGTTAAATATTGCCATAATATCGCCGTAAGGGTCGTCCTCGACGACAGAAGTGGTCTCCTTTTCCTTAGGTGAGCTTTGGGGGAACAGCTCCAGATCGCCGCCGGTAACGGTTTCTTTTGGTTCCGGTTTTTTATCGTCCAGCAGATTGGGACCCTCGGTATCGAAGCCGGTGGCAATAATGGTAATGCGAAGTTCGTCATCCATCTCATCGTCAATGGCAGCGCCAAAAATAATATTAGCATCTTCATGGGCGGCTTCTTCCACGATGGTAGCGGCGGTTTCCACTTCTTCCAGACCGATATCGGTGGAACCGACGATATTGATGATAATGCCGCGGGCGCCGCGAATGGAAGTTTCAAGCAGCGGGCTCTGAATGGCCATGCGGGCAGCTTCGGTGGCCTTTTCCTTGCCGGCAGAGCGGCCCACACCCATGTGGGCAAAGCCTGCGTCGCGCATAATGGCGCAAACGTCGGCAAAGTCCAGGTTGACCAGTCCGGGCATTTTAATCAGATCCGAAATGCTCTGCACCGCCTGACGAAGCACATCGTCGGCATATTGGAAAGCGTTTAAAAACGTAATTTTCTGGTCGGTAACGTATTTCAGCCGCTCATTGGGAATGACAACCAGCGAGTCTACCTTGCTGCGCAAGGCTGCAATGCCGGCCTCGGCCTGCTGCATCCGGCGGGCGCCTTCAAACTTAAATGGCTTGGTTACCACGCCGACGGTCAGAATGCCAAGCTCGCGGGCAATTTCCGCCACAACCGGAGCGCCGCCCGTACCCGTTCCGCCGCCCATACCGGCCGTAATAAATACCATATCGGTGCCCTTCAGCAAAGCTGCGATATCTTCGCGGTTTTCCTCTAGGGCTTTTTTGCCTTTTTCAGGATTGGAACCACAGCCCTGCCCCTTTGTCACACGTTCGCCTACTTGTAGGGTTGTGCCGGCGGCTGTCAAAAGCTGCTGCTTATCTGTATTGATGGCTATGAATTCAACACCATTCAAGTTGCTTTCCATCATCCGGTTGATGGCGTTGTTTCCGCCGCCCCCAATACCAATTACTTTAATGGATACAATGCTGTTCATAGTTTGTTCAATCTGTAAAGGCATGTTCTTTCCTCCAGTATGTTCGATTTATCCTATGTAAAGAAAATTGCATTACAAGGTGTAAAGCTCCTATATACATTGTAAACGATTCTGTGTCGAATTACAATATTTAAAGGGGAATTATTTTCGGTTTTTAGTGTCTAAATTTTCCGTTTCCTCATTTTTTGCCTATTTTCATGGTAAAACGTGGATAGAGGAGCCGGAAGCGTCGATTCGGGCGGCAGTGCGCCCTTCACTTTGCAGCTGTGGCAAAAGGAGAGAGAGCCGCCGGCACTTGTCCAATAAACTGTCAGATTTCCCCAGTAAAATTTCAAAACCTTCTCCATACCAGATTGTCAGCTCGTAGATTTTTTCCAGTGAAATTTTCGTAACACCGGAGGAAAGTCCGCTTTCGAAAAGAGCCGGAAGAAGCGCTAAAAGCGGCTGTTGCTTTTCCCTTTCTTCCGTTGCAATAAGCTTGGCCGCGGCCGGTTTATCAAGCGTTACTCCGACAATTAGCGTCGTGTTGGAAGGAGGGGTGCTTTGCTTTTCCAGAAGACGACCGTTTTGGTCGCAAAGCCAGTATTCGCCGTTTGACTCAATGGCCCCGGCAATCTGCACCTCGCTTACGGTGATTTTTAGCGTACCGGGCAATACACGGCGAATTTCAACGCTTTCTAAAAAAATCATCTCGGACATCATTTTATCAATTATTCGAAACTTGTCCATTAAAAAGAGGTTGTCATCGTAGGCAATGCCCGTTGCGCGAATAATTTCCTCTGCCGTGTAATGGCTGTTTCCGTAGACGGCAAAATACTCTACCTTGAAAAAAACCGTGCCCGCTGCCACAATGGAAACGAGAATTACAAAAATGGAAATGGCCATGTAAATTCGTGCCATACGGCGCTTGTTTTGCAGCTTCGTTCTGGCACGTCTGGCGGAAGTGCTGCTTCGGTTTCGCCTTGGCGGCGGGGGATAGGCTTGTCCGCTCCGGGAAACGGGTTGCTTATGGGAAGCAGCCCGTTTGTTCGGAGGGGGGGCTTGGTTTCTGTATGCGGGGTTTGGCTTCCTTCCGGAACCGGACGCCGAAAAGGACGGGGCCCTAGAGGGGACAACCGCCTTTTCTTTGCCGCTTGTTTTCTTTTTGGTTCCCATGAAGGAGTCACCTTTCGTTACTTTTGTAATTTCATTAGGTTCGCCAAATGGACGCGCCCAAAAGTGCAAGAGTTTTTTCGATATGTTCATACCCGCGGTCAATATAACCGGCCTGATCAATGATAGTCTGCCCTTCGGCGGCCAGACCAGCCAGAACAAGAGCGGCACCGCCGCGCAGATCCTTGGCAACCACGCTTTGCCCCTTCAGTTCAGACGTGCCGTCAATGGCTGCAAATTTGCCGCGAATAAATACGCCTGCTCCCATGCGAGCCAGATCGGGGCCGAAACTGAAGCGATTCTCAAACATGGTTTCTTCGATAAACGTGCGTCCTTTAGATACCGAGGCTAAGGCAAAGAACAACGGCTGCGCGTCTGTCGGGAAGCCGGGGAAGGGACTTGTTTTCAGCCGGGGAATGGCTTTTGGCCGCGGAGGGCCGATCAAGGTAATCCGATCTCCCTGGACATGTATCATGGAACCGCTTTCTTTCAGGGCGTCGAGTGCTGCCTTCATATGGTCGGGGCGGGCCGAACGAAGCTCGACAGTACCCCCGGTCATGGCACCAGCGCAAAGCCAGGTTGCTGCCGCTATTCGGTCGGGGATTGGCCGATGGCGTACGTATGTAGCGGGCAGCTCGCTTTTTCCTTCGATTTCGATGACGGGGCTTCCTGCTCCCTTGACACGGTAGCCGATGGCATTTAGGTAATCCTGCAGATCGGAGATCTCCGGTTCTTTTGCAGCATTGATAATGCGGGTGGTACCTTTGCAGGTAACGGCAAAAAGCATGATGTTTTCTGTTGCCCCCACACTCGGCTTAGGCAGTATGAGCTCACAGGCAGTTCGACGAGTGACAACGCAAGAAATAATCTCATCTTCGCTTGTAAATTTCGCACCCATTTTCTCCAAGGCATTCACATGTATATCAATGGGACGCGCGCCCAGCTCACACCCGCCGGGAAGGCAAATGTCTGCTCGGCCCATTTTTCCCAGTAGGGAGCCCAGAAAAATCACAGAGGATCGCATTTTATGCATCAATTCGCAGGAAATAGCCGTGCCGTCTGCGGATGAGGCATCGACGACCAAATCGTCGCCCTCCCAGTGTACTTGGCATCCCAATCCTTCCAGAACGCTGATGGTAACATCGACGTCGGACAGCTTCGGACACCTTTCTATCACGGTGACCCCGGTGTTTAATATGGTAGCGGCCAAAACGGGCAAAACGCCGTTCTTAGCCGTTTGCACGGATATGCTTCCTTCCAGCCGCCGACGCCCCTCTACGACAATGCAAGACATGTTTGTGCTTCACGCCCTTCCAAAGCAATTCGCCGATTTATTACGGCAATCACTTTATCATATGGCGGAAAGTCCATTCTTGTGAAAAAACAGGCAATCGGCATTTTGACGTCCGCAACAAAGAAAAGATTGGCAGAATCGTTCTGCAAAAAGCCAAGGGAGTTTATTTTTTAGTTTTTGCCAAAGCCATCAAATAGTCGTATATTTTCTCTCTGCTGTCGAAAACGGCAAGAGAGAGTGCCGCCTTTCGCATGGAAGCAAGGCGCTCGGGATCGTTAAGCAAAGATTCGATCAAAGCGGCCAGCTTTTCTGCCGTACATTCGCTTTCCTCCATAAAAATAGCAGCACCCCTGTCAGAAAGCATTCGGGCATTTTGATGCTGGTGCTTGCCGGCCACATTAGGGGAGGGGATGATGATGGAAGGCGTTCCTGTGGCGCAAAGCTCGCTCATTGTCATGGAACCGGCGCGGCAAAGCACCAAATCTGCCGCCGCCATAACAATGGGCGCGTCGAACACGTATTCGCGCATATCCAGATGGGTCGATTCTGAAAAATCCACGCCTTTTTGCTTCATAAGCTCCGTCATCCAGCCAAAGCCAAAGGAGCCTGTGGAGTGGATATGGGCCCATTTCGGATTTTTCGCTTCGATTTCCAAAAGATCCGCAGTGATTTTGTTCATTTCCCGCGCACCTAGTGATCCCCAGAAGGAATACACCAAAGGCTTAGTCATGTTAAGCTTTTTTTTGGCCTCGCTTTTCTTAATAAAAAGCATTCCCTCTCTAAGAGGGTTTCCCGTATGCAAAAGCTTTTCTTTTTGCCGAAAGTTTTTTTCACCATCGGCAAAGCCGAGCAGCACCTTGTCAACCACCCGGGCAAGCACCTTGTTCGTCTGTCCGGGCTTGACGTTAGATTCGTGAATGGCCGTGGGGATG
>DUUG01000182.1 GCA_012841675.1 Clostridiales bacterium | reverse complement strand
CGTAAATATGTTCGAGGGATGTCGAACAAAAAACAACGCAGAACGGCCTTGGAACCGTTCTGCATTGTTTTTGTTGGATGATATCTCGTACAGTAAAGACGATTAGCTGGCGCCGAAGGTTGTGACGGTTGACAACCACATTATCTCATAATATGTTTATATTTTCCAGAAGTGTGTTTCAGCTTCTCCTCCAAGTTAACAAACCAAATTGTAGGACCAATTTCTTCATTCGGTATCAAGAACCTCCGGGCAAAGATCTGCAAGTTTCCGTACATCTTTGGTGTCCAGGACAACCGCACCTATGATCAGAGCACAGTTCCATTCGGTGTTGAAGTCTAAACGTCGTTCGATTCCAATGATCAGATAGCGCATAATCCCCCACCCTCTGCAAATACTGTCCCAGAGGTGATATTGTGTCAAAGGACAGTCAGCTGGATCCCAAAGAAGTTCGCAAGAGGAAAGCCAAGGGCGGACCCACCATGGCCCAGAGCAAGCTTGACGGCGAGGGCCGAAACACCAAAAAGCAGTCTGGAAACCGCCACAAGCCCGGCGACGATAAAAAGTAGCTTGCCTTTTTCGGCAAGCTACTTTTTTAGGCTCTTCCAACTTTATGGTTCTAAAAGTCATGCGGGATGCGCTTTTTTAGTGCGCTCTTCTTGCAGCCTTTCCATACCTAACTGAATAAGTTGGCGATACATTTCAGCAAAGGGTTTGTCATCAAAAAGAACGAGCCTTGGCGACTGTTTTTTGCAGTTTACTGCTACAGCACCAAGGCTTCTTTCTTTATTCAGGGGCTATATTTTGCTACAGCCTCTTAAGTTATCGCGTTTATGGCAGAATTCTTATTCTTCCGATTCCCAGCCCAGACAACGCTCAACTGCCTTGTGCCAGCGGCCGAGTTTCTTAATCCTCGTATGTTCGTCCATATGGGGATAGAATATTTTGTCGATGGTCTGCTGGTTTATGATTTCCTGCCGATTTTTCCAAATCCCTACCGTCAATCCCGCGAGCAGCGCCACGCCAAGCGCCGTTGCTTCATGCGTGCACGGCTTTATAACTTCCGTGTTTAAAATATCCGCCTGGAACTGCATGAGAAACGCGTCTCTGGAGGCTCCGCCGTCCACCTTCAGCGCTTTCAGCTTGACCCCGGTGTCTTTTTCCATAGCGCAGAGCACGTCCGCACTTTGATAGGCAATGGCTTCCTGCGCCGCGCGAATGATATGTTCGCGTTTTGTGCCCCTTGTTATGCCGAAAATACCCCCCCGGGCGTACATATCCCAATAAGGCGCGCCGATTCCCGTAAATGCGGGTACAACCACAACGCCCCCCGTGTCTTCCACCTTTTGCGCATAGTATTCCGCGTCGCGGCTCTCAGTAAAAAAGCGCATTTCGTCGCGCAGCCATTGAATGACCGCGCCGCCGACAAACACACTGCCCTCGAGGGCATATTCGTAATGTTCGCCTTCCAGGGTCGCCGCTACTGTTGTGAGTAATCCGTTTTCGCTTGTTACGCATTCGCTACCCGTATTCATGAGCAGAAAACAGCCTGTACCGTATGTATTTTTCGCTTCGCCCCTGTAAAAGCAAGCCTGCCCGAAGAGGGCTGACTGTTGGTCACCTGCCACGCCGGCAATCGGAATTTGCTCTCCCGCCACATTGGCATACCCGTAAAAAGCGCCCGAAGCTTTTACAGTTGGCAGCATCGCCCGCGGGATATCTAAGACTTTAAGCAGGTCGTCATCCCAATCCATCGTGGAAATGTTAAAAAGCATCGTCCGCGAAGCATTGGTCACGTCCGTTACGTGCGCTTTGCCGCCCGTCAACTTCCAGATGAGCCAACAATCCACCGTACCAAATAGCAACTGCCCCCTCTCGGCCCGTTCCCTCGCCCCTTCGACATTGTCCAGAATCCATTTGATTTTGCTCGCGGAAAAATACGCGTCAGGAATGAGTCCTGTCTTTTCGCGCACCATTTGGGTATAGCCACTGGCTTTCAATTCTTCAATTTGCGAAGAGGTGCGGCGGCATTGCCATACGATGGCATTATAAACGGGTCTGCCCGTTGCCTTTTCCCAAACGATCGTTGTTTCCCGCTGATTGGTTATCCCAATCGCGGCAACCTCCTGCGGCGAGATGCCGCTCTTTGCCATTATTTCCATCATCACGCCGTATT
>DUUG01000181.1 GCA_012841675.1 Clostridiales bacterium | reverse complement strand
GGTTTGTTTTTAACCTATCTATACTGCTGTTGTTTGGGAAAATCCTGTTTCGCCGGTTCCCCGCCAAAAAGGATGCGGTTTCCTTTTTGGCAAAGGCCTTTGCTTGGACGCTTTCGGTGCTTTCCTCCTCCATTGTGCTTTGCGCGTTGTTCAAAGTCGGGTATTCCACCTATGCCGACCGGTACGGCTACCGCGGAACACGGGGCTTTTTCTACGCCGGCAACGATATAACGGCGGTTTTGATGGTTCTGCTGCCGCTGGTGGTGTGTTTGGCGCTGTCCATGCCCAGAAACAGGAGAAAAAAACAGCTGATTTTCTTTATCTATGCGGCCGGATCCACGTTAACAGCCCTTCTTTTAATCGGATCGAAAACGGCATTCGTTGCGGCCATTGGAACTGTGGCCGTTGACGTAATCGCCGCTGTGTGGCAGGCGGTGGCCAAGCGGAGCTTTTATCCTGTGCTTCGGTTTGCGTTTATTCCTTTAACTTGTGGGTCGTTGTTTTTTGTTTTAATGCTGCCGGATCTTTTAGCAAAGCAAGAGCCGGGGATTGTGGGACAAGTGAAGGAAAGCTGGCAGGTTTCCAGCGAAATTGCCCAAATCGAAGGGACAACGGTAGCGCTTTTGTCCGGCAGGCAGGTCAAAATGCTGGCCGTGCTTGACGAGGTGAAGGCCGCCGGGCCGTATGCCTATCTGTTTGGTTTGGGGCGGGGTTCACAGCCCTATACGCTGGAAATGGATTTGTTTGAATTTTTATTCTTCTACGGCTTGATTGGGTCGATTGCCATGCTTTGGATCTATGTTAGAGACGGTTTTCGCGCCATTATCGCGTTTTTTAAAAAGCCGAATATTGTGGCGCTGGGTGCTTTGATGGGACTTGCCATGACTGTTGGATACGGGCTTATGGCCGGCCATGTGTTTTTCAGTGTTACCGCCGGCTTCTATTTGGCCATTACACTGGTGTTTTGCAATATTTTCTTTATGAAAGATCAGAAAGAGGCGATGGAACATGAAAATTAAAGTGGAGAAAAGGACGGAGGGGACGTCTCTCGCAGGGCCGTTTTCCGCCAAAGTGGACTTTGCTTTGCCGTATGACTGCTACGCGGAGAAGGGACTGCCCATTGTCATGCGGCCCTTTGCGCAGTTTTCTCTGGCAAAGCAAGTCGCCCCATCGGCTTCTTTATACGAAGCGTTTGGCATTTCCGTGACCGAAACGGAGGTTACCGTTTACGCTTCCCATCCAAGAGCGTTGTTTTACGCCCTGCATACCCTTCCGTCGCTGGAAACGGATGATGGGTTTCCCGCGGGAGAGTTTCCCGCGGGAGAGTATCTCTCCTACCCGGATTTTGCCCTGCGCGGCGTCATCGAGGGCTTCTACGGTAACCCGTGGACCATGGATGAGCGCCGTCGGCTTCTTTCCGCTTTGGCCCGGCAGGGGATGAATGCCTACTTCTACGGCCCCAAAGACGATCCGCTGCACAGAGATCGTTGGGATGAGCTGTATGAGGACAATTCCGACACGCTCACAACCCTGCGTGCCATAGCAGAGGAAAACCACCTTTCCTTCCATTACATGTTGGCGCCGGGGCTGTCCATCCGCTATTCTTCAGAGGAAGACCACGCAAAACTCCGTGCAAAATATGCGCAGGTGTATTCTTTTGGCGTACGCCATTTCGGGCTATTGCTTGACGATTTGGAAAGCGCCACCCTTCACAAGGAGGATCAGGAGCGTTTCCCCCGTCAGGTAGATGCCCATATAGATCTTGCCAATCGGGTGTATGCCATGCTCAAGGAAATAAACCCGGAAAACACCTTGATTGTCTGCCCCACGCAGTATTACGGCGACGTGCACGGGCCGTACATAACGGCGCTGGGACAGGGGATTCCCAAGGATTGCGCCTTGTTTTTCACCGGTTCGCGCATTTGCTCCGACCGGCTGACCGTGGCGGAGGCCGCTGCATTTGCCAAAAGCACGGGGCATAAGCCCGTATATTGGGACAATTACCCCGTCAACGACATGGAAATGGTGGACGAATTGCACATAATGCCCCTTTCTGGGCGGGAGGCGGGGCTGCACGCCGTTTGTGACGGTCTGGTGGCCAATCCCATGGAAACGGCCGAAGCGTCGCTTTTGCCGCTGCTTACTGTGGCCGATTACTTGTGGGACACGGAAGGATATAACCCGTCAGAGAGCTTTCAGAAAGCGGCCGAGGCAGTTTTGGGCAAGGAATATGCCGCCGATGCGGCAGTTTTTGCCGAGCTTTGCTACCGCTCTTGCTTGAACGGCAACGGATTTCATTTCCGTTTCACCTCGCCGCATCAGAATCATCCTGTGTTTGACGAGCTGGAGAAAACAGGCCAGTTGGCCCCGGTCAAGGCCTTTTTGGAGGATGCAAAAGCTTCTCTTGCGCATTTGCGCTCCTGCCCTAACACGAAGTTTTTGCAGGAATGCGCCCGGTTTTTAGATGCGGCGGAGGCGTTCTGCCAAAGTGCGCTGGCTTTGTGGCAAGGGGACGACAAGGAACTTCGCGCCTATTTGTATCGGGGCGAAGATGTGATGAAATATGAAGCAAGACAGTTATTAGATTTATTCGCAAAGGGGAACATAGCATGACAACGCACATTGTCTCCTGGCGTTTTGCGCCGGAGCATTCGGAAGAAAAAAAGAAAGAACTGGCCCAAGAAATTAAGGCAAAACTGGAAGCTTTGCCGGCTGTGATTGACGGCATTGTAGAGATGAGTGTCAAAACTGACCTTCTGCCTTCCTCCAGCATGGATTTGATGCTTTTTAGCCGTTTCACAAGTCCCGAGGCCCTGGCCGCTTATCAGGCGCATCCGGCTCACAGGGAGGTAAGCCGGTTTGTCCGCTCTGTTATTTGCGAGCGGATATGTTTGGACTATAACGAGTAGGGAAAACAAGATAAAAAAGGCTGACGAATTTCGTCAGCCTTTTTTAGTGTTGCTTTTATCATGTTTGCTACCCAACGGAGAGCGGCGATTGCCCATAACATCGAGCACACGCTGGACAGTTTGGCATGCCTTGAAATTTGTCAATGATTGTGCAACCCGCCCAGTTCTTTCCCCAATAGCCGCCTAATCGTATTTTTCCCCGTACTTCTCTTTCGCGCTCTGCGTGTGCTTTCTAACAAAGTCAGTTTTCATCCTTGTGTATCCGTACCTGTCGTGCTCGAAGGGTTTCCATAGGGACAGCTTGAGCTGTTCATATTTCTTGGCGATTTCGGGATGGTCGTTTAAAAAGTCTCGGAAAAACAGCTCGTCGTGGTCGCCGAACTCCCGCAGGCGCAGGTGGAAAACCCTTTCGGCAAAGCCGTTGTCCGTGTAGCCTTTGTTGAAATCCTTGCGTTTTTGGTTTTGGGCCATGCAGAGGTAGCCGTGCTGCAGCAACAGGTCATAGATTATCGAGTGCTCTGCAAGCGGGGCTTCCACCAGTATGTCTATGATAGGTTTTGCCCAGATGCCGCTTATGGCCGTGCTTCCGATGTGGTGGATGCGAACGCCATTGGGCAGGAAGACAAAAACGCCTGTTCCTCCCGAAACCAGTCTTTCCAATACGCCTTGTGCTCCGTCAACTGGATGGGAAACAGTTGCCAAAGTTCCTCCAGCGCCATCTCCGACAGGGGTTTACCCACCAAAACGGCTTCCTCTAAAACAGTGTGTTTCATCAACACCAAAATGAGCGCCCGCCTGCGGCTGTGTGGCCTTTGCGGTCGAGTCAACGGTCACAGTCGCCAGTTAAAACCTTGCCCGCCGGGCTAACGTTTTCTCAACCCGGCCAGCCACGCCTTGTCCTCCGGACATACCCTTCGGGAATCGCGGATTTTCTGCAAAGCCTTTGCCAGTGTTTCTGTATCTAATCGGCAGTTTTGCAAAAACGCCTTTGTTTCCGCCGGGTGGAGGGCAAAGAAAACGGAAACTGCCCAAGCCGCCGCCATTTTGGCGTAATACCCGGGGTGGGATACGGTTTGCAGGGCTTCCAAAGCCCGGGGAAGATCTGCCGCATCCGTATAAT
>DUUG01000180.1 GCA_012841675.1 Clostridiales bacterium | reverse complement strand
TCTATGCTGATTCTTTTCTGCCCTAAAAACTATGCGGGAAGCCGCCGGCCCCAAGGGGATATACAGACGCTCAACGCCTGTTCCTCTCTATTTCGGTCTATGAGAAAAGCATGGAAAATATACTGCAAAAATGAAGAAGGAACGATTTTTTGCATTTTGTTTGAGCCATCGCAAGAATTTTTGACCCGATTAAAAGAGGAAATTCCCGACAAATTTGCAAAATAGCCCCTTAGAAAGGAAAGATTACGGATGACAGCACCGCGCCCATTTGTTGCCACTGAGATACTGATTCCCCCGGCCTCGGCATTTCCCGCCTGGCCTGTTGTTGCCTGCGACCAGTTTACTGCCCAGCCGGAATATTGGCAGGAGGCAGACCGGATTGCGGGGGACAAACCGTCGGCGCTGCGGATCATGCTGCCGGAATACGAGCTGGAAGCGCCGTATGTGCAGGATAAGATTCAGAAAATCCTCAAAACCATGGAGGACTATGTAAATAACGGGCTGTTCCGTTCGTATCCCAACGCCATGATCTATGTGGCCAGAACACTTTCCACCGGAAAAGTGCGGCATGGGATTGTGGGGGCTGTAGATTTGGAGTATTACGACTACCACAAGGGAAGCAAAAGTGCCGTGCGCGCTACGGAAGGAACGGTGTTGTCGCGCATTCCGCCCCGGATTGCCGTTCGGGAAAAAGCGGCGCTGGAAATGCCGCATATACTGCTTTTGGTGGACGATGCGAAGGTTCCTGTGCTGGAAATCGCAAAAGCCGAGGCCGGCCAGGTGTTGTATGAAAGCGAGCTGATGCTAGGCGGAGGTTCCATCAAAGGGCAGCTTTTGTCGCCGGCTGCGGCGGAGAAAATTGCCGATGCTATTGGCTCTTTAGGCGGCGAAGGGGATATTTTCGTGGCGGTCGGAGATGGAAACCATTCTCTGGCCACGGCGAAGGCGTGCTATGAGAATTTGAAGGCGAAAATCGGGCCAGCGGCTTTGACCCATCCGGCCCGCTATGCCCTAGCGGAGCTTTGCAGCCTTAGAGACCCGTCCCTTGCCTTTGAGCCGATCCATCGGGTGCTGTTCGATGTGGATATAAAAGCTTTGAAAGCCTTCTTGGCAAAAAAAGGCGGAAGCGACTATTGCATCACCATGGTCACAGAACAGGGCGAAACGCCTATTTATCTTGCGGCAGACGGGGCCATGCTGGCAGTGGGTGCTTTGCAAAATGCGCTGGATGCGTTTTTGGAGGAAAACAAGGGCCAAATCGACTATGTCCACGGAGACGATGTGGCAAGAACGCTGGGCCGGAAGGCAGGCTGTGCCGCGTTTTTGCTTCCGACGGTGGAAATTGACGCGCTGCTGCCCTCCGTTCAAAAGGACGGGGTTCTGCCCCGGAAAACCTTCTCCATGGGCCATGCAGAGGACAAACGGTATTATATCGAATGCCGGAAGATAAAATAAAGCAAAAAAGCAAACGGTTTAATCCGTTTGCTTTTTACTTTTGGTTGAGAAAAGCAGCGGTTATGCTATACTTTACCAAAATGGATCTATACATATCGCCGCTGTACGTTTCGTGTTTCAGCCGGCTGCCGTAATGCTCCCTAGAGGAAGTGGGTGCCGCTTGGAAAAGGGCGCAAAACACACCAAAATTTCCCTTTGGCATGAAAATACCGCTGTCATGCAAGCTTGACAGCGGCGT
>DUUG01000179.1 GCA_012841675.1 Clostridiales bacterium | reverse complement strand
ATGACGAATGCGGCTAATGTCCAAAGCGCGATTGTCAAAAGGGGTGTGGGTTCCGTGCCGGCTATTTTATCGGTGATTTTCTGCATGAGCCAAGATAAAATCAAATTAAAAACAGCCATCAGCACCATGGACAGGGCCGTTAAGACGTACATAGTTTTGTTATGAAGGTATAGCTGGCGAGTATATGCCTTTCGCACCGAGATTGCGGGTTTTCTTTTTTTCATAGTTCCTCCCCATTAATTTTCCGATATTGCATTTATAACAAACTCATGACCTTCGTTCGTATCTTTATCTTTGGTAATCCAGTCGGGGGTTAAGGCGTTGGTGCCCGGGATTGCGTTTAGCCCCGGGTTTTTGCGAAGCTCGGCCAGCATTTGCGGCTCATTTGCGGATACCATCATGGACTGGCAAAAAAACAGAAAAACGCCTAGCAGGTTGCTATTTTCCGTGCTGTAAACACGAAGGTCTTCCTTTTCATCCGATACCTCGGAACGGCGAACCAGGCAATGGTTATACAGATCATCTAGGATGGCACGGGCCTCCTCTGTGGAAATTTTCAGCCGGGAGGCGGCAGAGCGGTCTGTAAAGCTTTGACCGGGCGGGCGCATATAAATATCAATGAGCATATCCAGATAGCGGGGCTTTGCCAGCAAAGCAAACAGGCGGCGATATGCCTCCGGATGCTTCAGTTTGGCGACAATCCCGTCTTTTCCTGCGGGAAGGATCATAGCGTAACGCATATCCTTTGCGAAACCGTATTGCATGGTGCCGTAGTCGTTTCCCATGGTGATGTACCAAGGGGGCGATAGGGATTCAGATGACTAGCTCTGTCGCCGTCGGAAATGGCCGTTAACATCTCGCCCACCGTCTTTTCGGCGGGGATAGTATTGGAGAGGGCCGCCCTTTGTAACACCCAGACATACTCGCAGGCTTTTTCCATCCGCTGGTCCTCAGGCAACTGACGGAGGCTTTGATAAAGAAGGTCGCAAATATCCGGTATGGTGGTATTTTCGCGGCCAAATAGAGTATCAATAGAAACAGAAAGCTTATTGGCAATGGCGGGAAGCAGCTCTATATCCGGTGTTCCGCCGCATTCCCAGAGGGAAACGGCCTGTGTGGAAACGCCGACGGCTTTTCCCAGCTCTTTTGGGTAAATCCGGCTTTCTTGCAAAGCTTGTAAATTACTTTTCCGATAGGGATTTTCTCCATTTATAACCCTCCCATCAACGGTTGGTTGTATTGTACATCATTTGATACTTGAATTCATTGCCTGCTATTTTGCAAAATATCAAGCAGTAATTGAATATGCAATTTTTACGGCGATGAAAATTTATTTTATTTTGAAGTTGAATATCCCGGGCGGGTATGGTACACTATAGATGTAAGGAATGAATCGCTCGTTAAATTTTTAATTTAGGGGGAGATGGAATTGATTTCGTGCATTGTTGGACGAAAGGGTTCGGGCAAGACGAAACAGCTTATCGAGATGGTAAACACGGCCGTCAATGAGGAGCATGGTAGCGTCATTTGCATTGAACCTGACAAGAAGCTTACCCATGATATTAACCGTCATTGCCGCCTCATTGAGACCAATCAATTTGAGCTTGCGGGTTATGACGGCTTTTTTGGTTTTATTTGTGGTCTTTACGCCCAAAATTACGATATAACATCCATTTTCATTGACAATCTTTATAAAATTGTCAAAAGCAGCGATGAAGCGGAAGTGGAAGCATTCTTTGTCAAGCTTGCAAAATTCTCCACAGAAACGGGCATTAAATTCATTATTACTATAAGTGTCGAAACTGATGAACTTCCCGAATCCGTTATGAAGTATGTTGCCTAGTCAAAATAAAACAGCCTGCCAAAGTTTTGGCAGGCTGTTTTGCTTTAGTTGTAGTTTTTAAGGGTTTCTCTGACAGATTGGATTTGCCGTAAAACGCTTTCTTTAGTAGGGCCGCCAAAGGAGGTACGCCGGTCCAGGCAGGCGCGCATATCAATGGCGGCATATACATCCTCGTCAAAAAGAGGGGAATGGCCTT
>DUUG01000178.1 GCA_012841675.1 Clostridiales bacterium | reverse complement strand
ATTCTTCTTTGGTCAGCATGTTAACACTATTATTATTTCAATCCACGCTCCCCATGCGGGGAGCGACTATTCTAGTGACAAATACTGTAAAACTCGACATTATTTCAATCCACGCTCCCCATGCGGGGAGCGACCTCATTAATTACCGTCAATAAAAATAGGAGGAATTATTTCAATCCACGCTCCCCATGCGGGGAGCGACCTTCATCGAAACTAAGGACGGATGGATATTTTGATTTCAATCCACGCTCCCCATGCGGGGAGCGACGGCAAAAATGAATAAAATAAGCTAATGCTTTTTATCATCTTTGCATAAAACACTACACATAAACTATGTCTGCATTCAAGAGAGTGCGTTTTTATTGGCCTTTGTACCCCAAATCCCTTTGCTTACTGGTGCGAACCTCCTAGGAAAATCATGTTTGCTTACCCTTCGCACACTACACCATGAGAACTCCCTCGGGATCATATCCGGCCTTCGCACCATGATGCTCTATTTTGGTACGATAGCTGCTGCCGAGGAAATAAAACCGGATACTGTCCTTCTCCGGGTCCATAATTCTCAAGAGGTTCCACTTAAGCTTCTGGAACTGGGCTGGGTCTACCAAGCATTCAAACACTGAATTTTGCACACGCTGGCCAAAATTAACGCTTGAGGAAATCACCACCGCCTAAAACGCGGTTATTGATGAGCGTGAGAACGAAGCGGTCCGCCATGACACCTCGCAACTCTTCCATCAAATCCAGTGCCAAAGAGACCCTACCTGGTCTATCTCTATGGAGAAAGCCCACATAGGGGTCTAACCCTACGGAGGAAAGAGCACCCGCACAGTCGTGGGACAGGAGACTGTACGCAAAGGAAAGAAGCGCATTGACATTATCCAGCGGAGGGCGGCGGTTGCGACCCCTGAAGTAGAATTCGCTTTTATTCGAAAGAATCATTTCGTCCAGTGCTTCGAAGTAGGATACGGCGCATTTTCCCTCTATCCCACGTAAAACTTCCAACTCCTCTGCCTCCCTTATGAGAGGAAGTTGATTCGCTAGAAGCTCGGATGCAGCGGATAGAGTTTCTACATTCACCCGGATTCCGTGATCCCGTCGAGTGCGTTCGATGCTCCAACGGCAGTTATAAACCTTCCCCACAATCATATTCCGGGCAATTTTGGCGCTTTCCTGCTGGCTATCCGCCAAGCGGTACTGAGTCCGCCGCAGGAGTACGCTGCCACGGCTCTCTCCGCTGACCCGGGCAAGGAAACGCCCTGTGGGCGTAAAAAAGCACAGGTTTACATCGCGCTCCCCGCAGGCTCCCATGAGATGAGGGCTGGCCCCCGCATAGGAGAAAGAGACAATATTCTCCAGCGTGTGGAGGGGAAAACGGCCAGTTTCTCGCTTTTCCTGGCTGATCACCACATTCTCTCCGTCCAAGGAAAGATAGGCGTCCTCCGTAAGGACGAAGAGCGTGTTGAGCAAATGCCTCAAAGACCCCCCTCCTCCATATAAGCGTTCAAATAGTCGTAAACGGAAATTGGCTTGTTCAATTTCGGCAAGCAAAGCTCTTGAAGAGAGCAGGCTCTACAACCCTTATGAGGGCGCACGTTGGGTATGTGTCCTCTCTGCAGGTGCTGGTGCATCGCGGACAGCATATCCTCCACCTTTGCGCGCAGTTCGTGCGAGAATATCACTTTCACCCGACGGCGAGGCTCTCCATAATAAAGACTTCCCTCTGGGACGGAACAGGCAAGCATCTCCTCAAGACACATGGCCTGGCAACAAAGCTGAAGCTCGTCCGCGTCGTGCTCTTTGGGCGCTCCCCTCTTGTACTCTACGGGATAGGGCTGCCATAGACCCTGCCGCCCGGCAAGGGGCACTCCGTCAGGAGAGGCATGGAATTCCACCACATCGCACACCCCGGTAACTTTCAGCCGGTTCGACCGAACCCGAAGTCCGCGCGTAATCAGCAGATTCCCCCGCAGCTCGGTCAAGGTTTCATCATGAGTGCGCTGATGGAAGAAGTGCCCGTCGGCTGTCCATACGTTTTCAGCCCAAAGCTGCTCCATATGGATCAAAGCCCACTGGCGGCGGCAGAATGCGAAGTGCTGGATGCCCGAAAGCAGCAGGTCATTTTCCTCCATGGAGCTTACCTCATCCGAGTACAGGTAACACCTGCCGGAATGGCCTGTTCCTCCACGGTGACAGTGTAATCTCCATAGCTTCTGGGGGTAGAAACGTCATTTTTGCGCTCGATGTGAACGGCATCAAAGAGTTGATAGGCCGGGGCGTTGCCCAGGTCGCTTTCGTGCTTGAAGACAATGAGCTCTCTTACGGCCATTTTCCCTCGGGCCGCCGAATGATCATGCTCGAACATGTTGAGAATGGCTTCCCAGAGAAGCTTTAGATCCTCGTCTGAAAAACCGGTCACTTTTTTCGCCAGTTTTGCCGAAACATAGCCCTCACAGCGGTAAAGCCCGTAGGGAATGATGTATTTCCGGCCCATCTCGGTGCCTTTTTTCTCGGCATCTTCCTCGGTCGTAATGGCAACACGCGTAATGGTGACCTCTTGGGGAACAACAGGATCTACACTTCGGGCAAAACCCAGCTGCACGGGACCGCGCACCTGCCCACAGTTCAGAGCGGCCTTGACAAAGGTGGTCATAACCGCTCCAAAGGTGCGGATGTCAAAGAAATTGGCGCACATCCAGTCTCGAATCTGCGTATCAATGGTTGGATCCTTCTTTTTTGCTTCTTTGATAGATTTTTCATCCACATTGAGAGCCTTGTAGGCTTCGTTGTCGCTGCGGTTTAAGGGTACGCCTTCTTTTATGTAAATGCGATAGCCGAGGGCGTCTTCCTTTACCGTCTCCACATAGTTGCGGATTTTCCGCTTGAGACATACATCGGTGACAATGCCATATCCGGTTTCAGGGTCGATACGCGGCATATTGCCCGCATCCGGGTCGCCGTTGGGGTTGCCGTTTTCCACGTCGAAGAGAATGACAAATTCGTATCTGTTTTGAATCGCTTCAACCATTTTACTTTGCCTCCTGTTTCTTCTCATATCGTTTTTGTGTCTGGTGGTAATATCCCAACTGGAAAATCCCTTGGTCGTGTAGACTAAGATGCGCGGGGTATTCTGTGTCGATGAGATTTATAAGGGCAGAGAGCTGCTTTTCCAAATGAACGTAGAAGGAAACGTTGTCGCTTTTGATTTTTTTCAGATGCTTTTGTGCTAAATTAATGAGTAAGGGGAAAATCGAACCGGGTATGGAGCAAGCCGAGTTAAAATACTTATCCTTGATGGTGGTGTTGATACCGGGGTTGGCCTGTTGCTGGATGGCCTCCAGCACGGAAAACATCCGCCCCAGCACATAGGGTAGATAAGTGCTTTCCTCATTCAGCTTCATGGTCAGAACCTCCTTATAAGATGGATATGCCTCCGTTTTCGCGGTGTTTTTGAGCAGATACGCCTTGACAATAGCAGCCCGCCCCCGGGTCACTTCATGCTCGGCGCGGATTCTAAGCTGCACACCGTTGTAAAGTGTGGCGGGATAGAGAGTATCGGTTAATATGGCCCGAAGAACATCTCCCGCCATTTGGGGCGAAGGAGATTTGTCCTTTGCATTCTGGTTGACCGTTTCATTCAGCAAGTTCCAAAGCCAGAGACTCTCATACTTGTCATAGGAAGGGCGTACAATTTCCAAGCGGTCATAGTGCTTTTTCGTGTTCTCCGCAAAAGTGCCAAAGCTGTCTCGCAAAAAGAAACGAACAGAAAGCCTGCCGGCGTTGGGGGCCAGGCCCAAAATATAAAAGCGAGTCTGGGGGTTTAAGGGCAGTCCATCCCAATTGACCGTTTGCCCTAAGGAAAGTTTATGGATGATGTCGGTCAAATCGGAATCACTCACCGACGAGTCGCCTTGGCCGAAAAGCATGGCGCCGAAAGCTTCCCGATACCCCTCCCCTCCCCCTTCTGCCCAGGCCACTACGGCAGTATCCCCTATGTACTGCACCCGGTCGGAAAGAAGGTATTTCAAAGCTTCCCCATAGGCAAAAGCGGCGTATCTGCTTACAGGGGCGTTTTCCCCCTGTTCCCGCCCAAAGGATTCGAAGGCAGGGGCATTGAAGGAGACCAGAGATGCGCCCACAGCCTGCGCGCCCCGTACGCCTTTAATGCTTGGGTGAAGTCTGGCCGGCGGGCCCATCTGCCCAGTGACAAGACACTGCATGGCGTATTCAGACTGCTCATTGTCGTAGTGCCGCTTCCAAACCTCTCGGATTTTTGCGTCTTGATGAGCATAACCGCCGTTTACCCAAAAGACCAGATTGGCGCCCTTGGCAAGATCATCCCAGATTTCGGACACCAACGGGTGCTCCAACGCATTCTCCGGCTGCCAGGCAAGAAAGAAGTTGCAAATCGCCTGTGCCGCTGGGGAATCCAACCCCTCCAAGAATTCCAGATGGAAGGCTTTGGAGGCCAGAAAGCAATCGCGGCTGCGTTCCGGCTTACCCTTGTTGTCCACGCCGAGAAAATAAGTTGAATTGTCGCAGAGGAAATTAGGCATAATACCCGAGGATCGTTTGACTGGCGTAGGCACCGTTAGGCTTTGCGGGCGCAGGACAGTTTTCTTGCCCCGCAAC
The DNA here is from genome assembly GCA_012841675.1 of Clostridiales bacterium. Classification (GTDB taxonomy): domain Bacteria; phylum Bacillota; class Clostridia; order Oscillospirales; family QAMX01; genus DUUG01. The sequence continues at coordinate 2,244 of DUUG01000178.1, read as the reverse complement.
TGCTCCGTTTTTAAAGGTATAATTTGAAGAAGCTTGCCCGATTCGTCCAGTTCCAGCGCATAGGATACTCCCACGGGGCTAAATCCGGGCTGTTCCAGTTTCCCGCTGGCCGCCAGCGCCTCGTAATACTGTACAAGGGATTCTAAAATCATCGCCGCACCTCACAGTTTGTAAGGTCAATCACGCCGCTTCTCATCTGGGCACGGAAAAACATCGGCTGGATATCCTCCGGATTGGAGTAATCCATATCGTAAAGCATATAGCCCAGATCCCGGCTTTCCTCAATCGTGGGGACTTCTCCCCCCTCCCAAAGTCGAAAACGGGCAGGAAACTCCCGGCAACCTAGATAGGGCGTGTGAAAGGCCTGTCCCTTTACAAGCCGCCGCTTGACAATGTCCTGAAATTTGCCCGGATTGTCGCCGGGCGCGGCGTCTTCGGTCATTTCGAAACGGGCTTCAATGACATAGTGGACATCCCGCAGAACAAGAGAAGCCCGTTGTACGATGTCGTCCTTCGTGTTGAGGTAGAGGGGTTTTCCGCCGTTCATGGCACGCTGGACACTGACGGCCGAGATTTTACTCTTTACTTCGTTGCGCCGGATATTTGTAAAGCGGATGGGTTTTAAAACATAAATGCGATCGATGTACCACTTGAGGCCGGGATGGTAGTAGATCGCTTCTACGATCCCACGCGCCGCGCTGGGGGTCATCACATCGTAGCTTACCTTCTCCGTTTTCATTTCCGGGCGGGTAAACAGGGCGTAATCCCCCCAGACTTCCATTTTAATTGGCATTGTATCACCTCTTTCTATCCAAACAGAGCTTGTCCTTCCTCCGGTTCCAAGGTTAAACCGGTTTCCTCGCTATAAAGATCCGGGCTTCGCAGGACGGCACACTCCTCATCTATCCATTCCAAATGCCCGCCCCTTGCCAAAGCTTCCAGATGCTGCGGGTAGACCTCCACGCCAAATGGGCCCAGTTTGCGAAGCAGGCCCCGGCTGTATTGGCCCCAACGCAGTTCTTCCAGTAAGGAAGCATTCTCCTTAGTGGGAATATATACCGTCGTGGTGTGCTGTTCGATAAGGCGGAACTGTTCCGCTACAAGCCGGAAGGGAAACTGCACACCTTGGGAACCCCGTTCCCACTGGCCTAAAATATCCTTTTGGTCAAGGCCTTTACCCGTCCATTGGTAGAGGGCATCAAAATACGCCTTGATGGCCCCCGGGTCATCCGGTGCATATTGGCGCAAAGCGCTGTTGGCGGCTTTGATGTTCCGCTGAAAAAGGGGCGGAGACCCGCTTTCCGAGGTGAAAATATGCACAACAGACTCCAGAGGGGAACGCTTCCCTTCTCGGTTGCACCGCCCGGCTGCCTGCAGAATAGAGTCCAGTCCGGCTTCCGCCCGGTATACGGTCGGAAAGTCCACATCTACCCCTGCCTCAACGAGGCTGGTGGAAACCACCCTACAAGGAAGGCCGGCTTTTAGCCGCTCTCGGATTTCATTCAGCTTTCTCCGCCTGTGCGCCGGCATCATAAGGGTTGAGAGATGGTAGCGCCCTTCACGTTCCAAAAGCGCATAAGCGTCTTGCGCCTGCTTGCGGGAGTTGACGATGCAAAGCACTTGATTTTTGCGGTTTAGCCGTGCGGCCAGTTCCTCGTTGGAAAGCGCACCCTCCTGTTGGAAGGTGACCCTTCGGAACTTAGGCAACAACTCAGCCGTGTTGGGGCAAAGTTCCCTTAGAGATAGACTGGGCGCGTACCGGTTGAGAAGCGACCCCAACGAAGGCTGTGTGGCCGTGCAGAGGACGGCAGAACAGCCGTAGTTCGCCACCAGTTCAGCCATCGCCGCCACGCAAGGCTTCAGGTAAGGAACAGGCAACATCTGGGCTTCGTCGAAGATAATGACACTTCTGGCCAAATTGTGCAGCTTGCGACATTGGGAAGGCTTTGCGGCAAAGAGAGATTCAAAGAACTGTACCGCTGTAGTCACCACCACGGTGGCATCCCAATTCTCCGTGGCCCGAATTTGTCGCCCTTGGGCAAGGTCAGGGTTTTCCGAAACCGCAGGAGCCATATTGCTGTGGTGCTCCAGCACGCAATCCTCGCCCAGCATTTCACGGAAGACAGCGGAGTTCTGCTCAATGATGCTAGTGTATGGGATAACGTAGACAATGCGCCTAAGACCGTGAGCCTTGGCATGTTCCAGAGCAAAGGCCATGGAAGCCCCGGTCTTTCCACCGCCGGT
>DUUG01000177.1 GCA_012841675.1 Clostridiales bacterium | reverse complement strand
GACCAATTCGGCGCTTGATTTAAAGCGTATTCCGAACGCGTTGCCCACCTTTACACCCGCCATGGAGATGATAAACGTAATGGCACCGATTAGTGCAACGGCTGGGCCGATGTCAACCTTCAAAAACGCAAAAGAAATGCCAACGGCCAGCGCATCAATGCTGGTGGCAATGGCCAAGGGAAGCATTGCCTTGCAGGAAAGACACGGCTCGTCTGTTTTACAGTCCTCATCGCCCATACTTTCCTTAATCATCTTGGCGCCAATCAGGCCAAGAAGCACAAACGCAATCCAGTGATCTACCGAAGTAATCAAATCGGCGAACTGTTTGCCGAGGAAATAACCGGCCAACGGCATAGCCGCCTGAAATCCGCCAAAATATAACCCCACAGTTACCGCTTTTCGAAGGTTTACCTTCTCCATCGAAAGCCCCTTGCAGATAGCCACGGCACATGCATCCATGGATAAGCCGATAGCCATCAGCACTAGCGTGAAAAAACCCATTCCGTAGATCCTCCCGTATAGAAACGTGCGGCAATACCTGAGGAGTAGCGGTCATTGCGGTAAATAAAAGTACCGTTTACATGCCCAATCACCGGCAATGCTTAGCCTTCCACGCCGTGGAAGCGCATAATATTCCCCTACACAGGTATATGACAATAAAAATGATTATATCACGTTATTTTCCGTCCGTCAAGGCGTGTTCACGCTTCCGGTCGTCTCCGGCAAGGCAGGCTTCTCTTAAAATCCGCTTAGAAATGGCATTTCCGGAAAAACGTTAGATTATTTGCCCGTTTTTGCGGAATATGCGTTCTTTTAACCCCTGCGCCCTGTTTTTAATTTGATAAATTATATTAGACAGCACTAGGCTGATGCTATACGTGAGGAACGCACAGAGCAAAACATCCAAAATTGTCGTAACGTTGTAAATATCAATAACACCCACTTTATGCAAACCGCCCAGAACCATTCCATGGAGCAAGTAGATATACAGTCCATGCCCGGATAGATAGTCGACGGCTTTTATATCTTTCTGATACAGCGTTTTTGCCAAGAGAAACACAAGTATGCTCATGAGAATTACAAAGCCGTTCAAGTATTCCATATAATACCCGGTAGGCCGTCCCAGCAGTATGGAGGTTTGCACCGTCAACCGATAGACTCGAAAATACGAATACACACCTATTGGCAAAAATGCGGGGATAAGCTCCTTCCTGCCGTACTTGTGCAAATAGTAGCCCAGATAATAATACAGCAAAAAGCGGAAATCATGGGGAATTGGGATATTCGCATACGCCGGAAGGATATATAAAAGCAGAACGAGTGTTGCCAAGACTAAGGTATCAACGACCGCACAGTTCTTTTTGCAGAAAAACACGAGAATCGGTGTGCTTAGATACAAAACGATACTCATTCTCAAATACCAAAGCTGGAAAACAGGCTTTAGGAGTAAAGAACTAATTAAGCTGTCTTGTACGAGTTTAAAGCTGAGCATTTGATGATGAAAAATCCCGTCCAGCACCATAGATAAGGTGTTGAGAACGACAAACAGGATGTAAAACCGCAATGCGTATTTTAAAGCAAGTTTTTTAAAGCTGTCCCTTCGGTTTAAAAAGACTGCCCCGCTGCACATTACGAAAATAGGCACACAAAATCGGCACAAACTGTCAATGGCCGTTAGGAATTTAAACGGTTCCGAGGCAGGACCAACTATTTTCCAAGTCTCTGATATGGAATGTATGACAATAACCGCAAAAGACCCTATCACCTTTAAAAAATCTATATACTTGATTCTCATAATTCACCTGCTTTTGTTCCGGGAGGCTCATGCAATCAAGAAATAAAGGTAAATAACGCTAGTTAAAACTCCCTGACGGAAAGGGCCCGCCAGGGAATTTTTTACTTCATTTTCTCTTGTTTGACCTTGTGGTCGATGACGTGGCGGCTTGCCAGCTCATCGGTAATATCCTCCGGCGTGATCCCTGCCTCCACCATCAAAACCAGCACGTGATACATAAGATCGGCAATTTCGTAGATAGTTTCAGGTTTGTCTTTTTTGGTCCCGGCGATAATCACCTCGGTGCTTTCCTCGCCGACCTTTTTCAAAATCTTTTCCAAACCCTTTTCAAACAGATAGGTAGTATAGCTTCCCTCCTGCGGAGATTCCTTGCGCCCGGCAATTAAGTTGTATAAGCCGGCAACGGAAAAAGGCAGCGGGCGGCTGCTTTCAAAAACAGGGGCGTGAAAACAGCTTTCCTCCCCCGTATGACACGCAGGGCCTTCCTTATCCACCTCGATAAGCAGCGCATCGCCGTCACAATCTGCCGTAATGCGCACAATATGCTGCACGTTGCCGCTTTCCTCGCCTTTGCGCCAGAGCTTTTGACGGCTGCGGCTGTAAAAGCAGGTTCGGCCTTCCTGAAGGCTGATTTGCAGGCTTTCTTCGTTCATGTATGCCAGGGTGAGCACCTGTTTTGTCTTATAATCCACCACAATGGCCGGAATTAAGCCCCTGTCGTCGTATTTGAG
>DUUG01000176.1 GCA_012841675.1 Clostridiales bacterium | reverse complement strand
TGCAAGCGCTTTTAAAAGACTTTCTTTTTGCCAAGGGCGAAGCCGAACACCATTTCGTGTCCTTTGACTACACGCCCTATTTTGCCGGCGGCAGGAATAACGAATCCTGCCGGTATTATACAGCCGAGACTTCCTATATCAGCGGTCTGCGAAGAAAAGAAGACAACCCGGTCCTCCGCTTCCGGCAGGCAATTTCCGTCACGGAAAGCGAGCAACAAAACAACACCATTCGTCTTACGCTTGTACACACCTGCACGTACGCTCGAGCAGAAGAACACGATTTCTACTACAACAGACAGCTGCCCGCCTGGTATGACGTAATATTAAAGGAAACAAATAACGGCTGGCGCATCGAATCCATGCATAGCGCCAACCATGAGCACACCCCGTTGGAAGCCGAGCACCGAGGCAAAATCGAGGAACTGGAGAAACTGGCCGCCGAGCAATACCGATGAGTAAGCAATAAGCTTGCCTCCCTGTTGCCCAATGATAAGCCATGTGAACCTTGTCAAAAAGAGGCATATCGGCTTTTACTACACAAGCTGAAACAAGCATAAGTTTCAGCAAAAATGTATACGATGTGACATTTGAACCTACCGACGACAGAACATGGCTGATTCATCACATGTACAGTTTTACCGATATGTTTGAAGGACAGTACCGTAATAACATAGAAGCCCTTGAGCAAATGATCGCCGAGCTTGAAAATTCATAGTGCAAAAAAGGCTATGCAAAACGCATAGCCTTTTTTGTTCTATAATAGCAAAGTACACCACGCCTTATACCGCCGGAATCCGGAGATATACAACCTCCTCCCCGTCCACCGTCAAAACATCTAGCACATCCGAGGGCAAAGCGCCGCATCGGGGTCTTGCCGTGTGGAAACCATTCGGCGGGCAGGAAACGTCAAGTCTGCTAAATGCGGGGTTACCGTATTCCGCAAGCTCGCCCCGGGACAAATACCACCCGTCGGCCATGCCCGTTCCGTTGCTTCCTGTCTTATTGAAAAGAAGCCCCAAGGAACCGTCCGCCCTTTGGAAAAAGGCCGCGCTGTAGCTTGCCTTTGTATTCTGCCGGTCATCCGTTTCCCGTTCGGCATCCAATTCTTTCCGCCAAAGCACGTTCCCGTCCTTAACGGCGCAAAGAGTAAGTACCGTGTCAAAACGAACCTCCGGGAAAAACCGATCGCGCATAAAATCGTGCCATATGCGCTTTGCCTCATATACAAGGTAGCAAACACCGCTGTCCGCCACAAACAAATCCAGATTGCGAATCTGGCCACAGGTTTCCTCCCGGCTGTCAATCAAAGCCGCCGGGGCAAATTCCCCCGTTGTTATGTCATTACAATAGGTAAAATAAAGGTTTCGAAAATCGTAGTCCCACCGAACCCCCGTTTTGGCATACTTATATTCCGCCCATTCGGCCACCGGCTCACAAATATCGCTGATTGCCAAAACATAGGCCTTTTTATCCTTCACCGCCAGATTGTGATAGCAAGCGCGCACGGGAAATTCCAGTTTCCCCGTAACATCCCCTTTTGGGGTGCGCAGGAGGAAACAGTGCTTCCCCTCTCCTTCTACATACTGCCAGGTGATAAACAAATCGCCCGTCTGCCTGTCAATGGCCATCCCCCGGTAGGAGTGATCCATAAAATAATAATCGCCTAAGGGCAACCGCTCCAACGTCGGCTCGCCTTGCTTTGTCAAATCAAATAGGGCCAAAGTAGGAATGGCAGGGCCGTACTCAATTCCTTGTCCTATGGGCACATCTTTTTCGGAAGGGTTTAAAGAAATCCATATACTCTGGTCATCCCTGCGCAGAATCGGGGCCGGTTCCCTCGTAAAACGCATATCATGCCAGATTTTTTGCCAAGGGCCATCCCCCGTTTTGGCATACAATTCAATGTGCCGGTCGGCCAAGGGCAACACATTGTTGTCGTTTGCCGGAACGGTAGCAACCACCTTATCGCCAAGACGCATAATAGCGGTAGAGCCATAGCACCAAAGGGGAGAAGCGCCGTTTTTCGTATCACGGACACGGCAAATGGTTTCCTGCCAAATTTTCATGCAAACCCCTGCTTTCTATGTAACTGCGGTTGCCCCTAAAGCTGGGGCGGACGGTACTGCAAAGCCTCGGAGATGTGTGTTGCTTTGATGCGCTCGCTCTGATCCAGATCGGCAATGGTGCGGGAAAGCTTTAAAATTCGGGTGTAAGACCGGGCAGATAGATTAAGTCTTTCAAAGGCAAGGCGAAGAAGTGCCCGTTCCGCTTCCTCCAACGCGCAAAAACGGTCGAGCAAAGCCGGGGGAAGATACGCATTGCAGAACACCCCTGTCCCTTCCAAGCGTTCCGCCTGTATTTTTCTGGCCCTGTCCACCCGCGTGCGAATCTCCGCCGAGGACTGTCCGCCGCTTTTGGCGGTAATTTCCGTAAACGAAACCTCAGGAATATCCACAAATATGTCAATCCGGTCCAGCATGGGCCCCGAAACGTGCCGCCGGTACGATTCCACCGACGAACGGGAACAGGTGCACCGCCCCGACGGATGCCCAAACCAGCCGCACCGGCAAGGGTTCATCGCCCCCACCAGCATAAACCGGCAGGGGTACTGCACGGTGCCCGACGCCCTGGAAATGGTTACCACACCGTCCTCCAACGGCTGCCGCAAAACCTCCAGTGCCGTTCGAGAAAATTCCGGAAACTCATCTAAAAATAAAACGCCGTTATGGGCAAGGGAAATCTCCCCCGGGCGCAAATCGGTGCCGCCGCCGGCCAAGCTCACCGGAGACAAGGTATGGTGGGGCGAGCGAAACGGCCGGCGAGCAACAAGCGGCTGTTCCCGCCCGGTAAGCCCAGCCACAGAGTATATTTTGGTGGTTTCCAGGGCTTCTTCTCTGGTCATTTCCGGCAAAATCGAGGCAATCCGCTTGGCAAGCATGCTTTTTCCTGCCCCCGGCGGCCCGCTGAACAAAAGATTATGCCCTCCCGCCGCTGCAATTTCGCAGGCGCGCTTGGCGTTTTGCTGCCCCTTGACTTCAGAAAAGTCCAAGCCCTCATAACTCGGTTCCGAAATATCGGCAGGAGCGGCCTTAGCCAGTTGCCGTTTCCCCAGAAAAACCTCCGCCAGCTCGTCCACGGCGGAAACGCCGAAAACGTCAATCTCTTCGCCGGCCAGGGCCGCTTCCCCGGCGTTGTCCAATGGGACATAAAACCTTTTAAAGCCTGCCGCTTTGGCTGCAACAGCCGCCGGCAAAGTTCCCCTCACGGGTCGAAGATTTCCGTCCAATGACACCTCGCCAATAAACGCCGCATCGGAAAAATCCCCTTCCACCTGTCCGGAGGCAGCCAGCAGGGCCAATAAAATCGGCAAATCATATAAAGCGCCGGCCTTTTTCGTATCGGCCGGCGCTAAGTTGACAGTAATCCGGCGCAGCGGAAAATCAAACCCCTTGTTTTTCAGGGCAGAGCGGACCCGTTCCCTTGCTTCGCGGACAGAAGCATCCGGTAAGCCGACAATATCGAAAGCGGGCAAACCGCCCGACAAATCGCATTCCACCGACATACGGTACCCTTCGATTCCTCTCAGCCCAACGGTCCAGATCTTGGCAACCATGTCCCGCTCCTCCCTTATTGGTTTCGTGCCTACTTTTTCTGGAGTGTGCCGTTGGCGGCCGCCTTCAAGTAAGCATTGATAAAGTCGTCAATTTCCCCGTCCATAACGGCAGACACATTGCCCACCTCATAGCCTGTGCGTGTATCCTTAACCAGCGTATAGGGCATAAACACATACGAACGAATCTGACTGCCCCATTCGATGAGCTTCTGCTCACCCTTAATATCTTCAATGCGGTCAAGCTGCTCCCGCTCTTTAATTTCAATCAGCTTGGACATCAGCGTCCGCATGGCCACGTCCCGGTTCTGGTGCTGGCTTCGCTCATTCTGACAGGCAACCACAATACCCGTGGGAATATGCGTAATCCGAACCGCCGATTCCGTCTTATTGACATGCTGTCCGCCGGCGCCACCGGAACGGTAGGTGTCAATTTGCAGATCCTCGTCGCGGATGGTAATAGAGGTAGATTCATCAATTTCGGGGATAATTTCCACCGCGGCAAAGGACGTATGCCGCCGGCCGGAAGAATCAAACGGCGACACACGCACCAGACGATGGACGCCCATTTCCCCCTTTAAATACCCATATGCGTTTTCGCCCTCAACCAAAATCTCCGCCGATTTAATGCCTGCCTCGTCTCCATCCAGATAATCCAGCACCTTATAGGAATACCCCCGTCGCTCCACCCAGCGGGTGTACATACGGTAAAGCATCTGCGCCCAATCCTGAGCCTCCGTGCCGCCCGCCCCGGCATGAATGGAGAGAATGGCGTTATTTTTATCAAACTCGCCGGTAAGCATAGCCGCCAAGCGCTGGTCTTCCACGTCTTTTTCCAGATTCGCAAGCTCTTCCTCGATTTCCGAAGCTAAGCTTTCGTCCCCTTCTTCCACGGCCAGCAAAATGAGAGTTTCAATATCTTCCAGACGAGCCTGCATTTTTTCCAACCTTGCGGCCTTGTCTCGATTTTGCTTTATTTTTTGCACAATTTTCTGCGACTGCGCCGGATCGTCCCAAAAACCGGGGGCCGTTGTCTGCGTTTCCAGCTCATCGGCCTCCTGCTTCAAAGCGGCAATATTCAAAGCCCCCCTCACTTCGGCAATGGCATGCTCCAAAGCGGCGGCTCTTCTTTTATAATCATCCGTCAATAACATAGAGTTTAGGTTCCTCATTTCCACTTACAAAACTAAAATCACACTTTTTTCAAGTATATCAAAACAATTCCCTTCTGTAAAGAGAAAAATCCCCGGCGCAAGGCAGAGGGCACAAATCGCGCACCATAAGGCGCAAGCACGATTTTAAGCCCCAAAGTCCTTTCCGCCGGGGAAAACATTATAAAATTACAGATCTGCTTTCAAAGCCATGTCGCCCTTTTTGATCCAACCGGCTTTGCGCATTCCCTCGGAAACGCCCAAAGCAAGGATCGCGGGCAGGACAACGTGCATGAGGATAATGGTAATCAACGTATAGGTCGAGGAAGCACCGTCCGCCGTCATAGACGCATAGGTGGCAAACTGCCCCACCAAGCCGCTAGTGCCCATGCCGGCGCCTTCCGGCAGACAGGTCATCTTCAAAACCGCCGTGGAAATGGGGCCAAGCACTGCCGAAGCAACAATGGCAGGTGCCCAAATCTGCGGCCGGCGCACAATGTTGCCCATCTGCAGCATAGAGGTTCCAATGCCTTGCGAAATTAAGCCGCCCACGCCGTTTTCACGGAAGCTTGCCACGGCAAACCCGATCATGTTGGCAGCGCATCCCACCACAGCCGCTCCGCCGGCAAGCCCGTCCAAACCAAGAGATATGGCGATGGCCGCGCTGCTAATGGGAAGTGTCAAAATCATTCCCATGGAAACCGAAATCACAATGCCCATCAAAATCGGCGAAAGCTCGGTGGCACTGTTGATTCCCTGCCCCAGCCATCGCATACCTGTGCCGATATATGGGCCGACAAATCCGCCCACTATGGCACCCACGCAAAGAGCCACAATGGGCACTACCACAATGTCCGCTTTGGTGCGGCCGGCCACGAGATTTCCGATCTCGGCGGCAAAAATAGCGGCCACATAGGCGCCAACCGGCCCGCCGCTGCCGTAATCGCCGGCATAGGCAAATGCGCCAACGACAATACAGGAGAAAATCGTCAGCGGACGAGACTTAAGACCATAGGCCACAGCCGCACCGATGGCACCGCCGACAATTAGCTCACTTCTTGCCACCTTGCTGATAGGTTCCAGAAAAGAAAGAAACGGTATCCCGCTTATTTTCGATAAAATCAGCCCGATAATGAGCGATGAAAACAAGCCGAGGGCCATAGCTGACATGGCATCGATGAAATATCGCTTTGCCAAGTTGCGAATCAAACCCTGCTTTTTTGCCACGCAAAAAACGCCTCCTAAAAATATGGCATATAAACTTTTATAGAAATTTTCCTGCTTTTATGCCAAAAAATAACTTTTATTTAAATTTCTCTATGTCCTAAACTTCCACGGTCCACCCGTACGGGTCAGCTATTTTACCCCACTGCATCCCTGTCAGCGTATCGTAAATCCACTGTGCCGTCGACCCGATTTTTCCGTCATTTATCACAATGTGTTTTTCGCCGATTTGAAGCTCGCCCACAGGGGAAATGACCGCCGCCGTGCCCGTGCCGAACATCTCCTCCAGAGATCCGTTGTCGGATGCTTCCACAAGCTCGTCAATGGAGATCCGCCGCTCTGTCACGGTATATCCTTTGTCCCGCAGCAGGCGGATGGCAGAGTCGCGGGTGATTCCCGGCAAAATGCTTCCTTCTAAAGCCGGTGTAACAATCTCTCCGGCTATTTTGAAAAACACGTTCATAGTGCCGACTTCTTCAATGTATTTTCGCTCTACCCCATCCAACCAAAGCACTTGGGTATAGCCCTTCGCATGGGCATTGGATTGCGACCGGATGGAAGCGGCATAGTTCCCGCCGCATTTGGCTAAGCCCGTACCGCCCTTGACCGCGCGTACATATTCAGACTCGATGTATATTTTTACAGGCTGAATGCCTTCGGGGTAATAGCTTCCCACAGGCGAGAGAATAATCATAAACTGATATGTATGCGACGAGCGCACTCCCAAAAACGGGTCGGTGGCAAAAATAAAGGGCCGAATATATAAAGACGTGCCTTCCTCTGCGGGAACCCAGTCACGGTCCTCCGCCACAATGGCCTTCACGCAGGAAACCCAAACGTCTTCGTCGATTTCCGGCATACAAAGGCGCCTGTTAGAGGCATTCATACGGCGAGCATTCTGCTCGGGTCGGAACAAAAGCACGCGGCCGTCAGCGGTTCGATAGGCTTTCAGCCCCTCAAACACTTCCTGCCCGTAGTGTAACACCATGGAAGACGGCTCCAGCGTAATCGGTCCGTACGGCACAATTCTGGCATCGTGCCATCCTTTTCCTTCCGTATAATTCATCACCAACATGTGGTCGGTAAAATAGCGTCCAAAGCCAAGCTCGCCTTGAGGCTTCGGCTTTTTGGGCGCGGAGATATCTCGTATAATTTCAAACTTCAACTCCGTTCCCTCCATACCTATAATTTTTAATACTATATCAAGTTCTCAGCCGCTTTTCAATATACATTTTCTCCAAGTATATATAGAAATAGCGGGTTAAAAGCATTATTTTCTTATGAAACGCATGCGCTTCACGCATTTTAGAGGATTTGTATTTAATCACCGCCTTGCATAAAATTTAATTATGTACTTTAACCACTTGATTTTTTACAAGCTGGTGCGTATAATTATACTAAAGGAAAACAAGGAGGGCACGCTTATGAGTGCTAACGGAAAGCAGTATAAAAAAGTGGTTCTGGCCTATTCCGGCGGGTTAGACACCTCGATTATCATATCGTGGCTGAAGGAAACCTACGGCTGTGAAGTCATTGCCGTATCCGCCGACGTGGGCCAAGGCCAGGAACTGGACGGTTTAGAGGAAAAAGCCCTAAAAACAGGCGCTTCCAAGCTGTATATTGAAGATTTGAGGGATGAGTTTGTCAACAACTATATTATCCCTTGCTTAAAGGCCGGCGCCAAGTATGAAAACACCTACCTGCTCGGCACTTCTTTTGCGCGGCCGATTATCGCCAAGCGCATCGTGGAAATCGCCAAGGCGGAAGGGGCCGACGCCATTGCCCACGGCTGTACGGGCAAGGGCAACGATCAGGTTCGGTTCGAGCTGACCATCCAGCATTTTGCGCCCGAAATGGACATTATCGCTCCTTGGCGCATTTGGGACATTCAATCGAGAGACGAAGCCATTGACTACGCCGAGGCTCGGAACATTCCCCTCCAAACCAAGCGCTCGGAAAGCTATTCCAAGGATAAAAACCTCTGGCATTTGAGCCACGAAGGACTGGATCTGGAAGATCCCGCCAACGAGCCTAACTACGATAAAATTCTCGAGCTGGGCGTAACCCCGGAAAAAGCCCCGGATGTGCCCACGTATGTCACCATCGGCTTTGAGAAGGGCGTGCCCGTTTCGTTAGACGATAAAACCATGTCTACCACGGAAATCATCTATGCGCTGAACAAACTAGGCGGCGAAAACGGCATCGGCATAATCGATATTGTAGAAAACCGCCTAGTCGGCATGAAATCCAGAGGCGTATACGAAACCCCCGGCGGCACCATTCTCTACCACGCCCACGAGGTGTTGGAAACCCTCTGCCTTGACCGCGAAACCCTCCAC
>DUUG01000175.1 GCA_012841675.1 Clostridiales bacterium | reverse complement strand
CTAAAACTCTGGTGCTTTCGCTTGGTTCATTGTTTAATTTACAAGGTACAGGCTTTTCTTGTTTTCGCCCTCTTCCAAATCGGCGTCAACAAATCTTATTATATCATATCTAACTCGCTCTGTCAATACTTATTTGAAATGTTATTTTTACAATCCGACATTCGAGAGCCGATCCGACATAATATTTTACCATGTTCCGTTCCGCTTGTCAATACCTTTTTCGTTTTTTCGATTTGGTATTGTTTGGAACATTCTCTGTTGCGTTAAAGCATTTAGCATTTAGGGTGAATGAAAGACAGAGGCTTAAGAAATTTAAGCCTCTGTCATTACAGTGCCCTAGCTTACTTCATACCAAAACGCTTTTTAAACTTGTCCACACGTCCGCCGGTGTCAACCAGCTTCTGACGCCCCGTAAAGAACGGATGGCAGTTTGAGCAGCTTTCCACGCGCATATCCTTCTTGGTAGAGCCGGTTTCAAACACGGCGCCGCAAGCACATTGGATTTTTGTCTGCTCATACTTGGGGTGGATCCCCTGTTTCATCGCACTCACCTCTCTCGCTTGGGTCATACAAACGAATCTTCATTCGCGGTGCAATAAATATAATAACATACCCTTCTGAACATTGCAAGCACTATTTTTATTTTTTTGCAATTTGACAAAATTTGCTATTGGTTTGCCGCTATATCCTGCTCCGACCAGTCTATTTTCACTAGTTTCTTGTCCTCAAAAAAGTACAAGTACTGCCGACCCAACGGTTTCTGCGTAATCTCTGCCAAAGCTTCCGCATAGATTCGCACCTGCGGAATATAGGAACGGGCCCGCTGGTCCACCATCGCTCCCGTCACCGCATCCGTTTTGAAGTCCACCAGCGTAAGTGTGCCGTCGTCTTCTTCAAAGAACAAGTCTATAACGCCCTGCACCAGCACCCGTTCGTCTGTCAGACCTTCCGATCCGTAATACCGGGCCGCGTCTGCCAGCAGAGAAAACTTAAACTCTCTGAAAATCCCGCCGTTCCCTTTGGTTTCCCACTGTTTTAATACTCTTTTCCCCACGGACGTTTCATAAAACGCCCCTATGGCATCAGGCGAGACGGCCGCTAGTTGTTCAGAAGATAAGATCCCCCGTTCTTTCAGCTCTTGCAGTCCCTCCTGGATTTTCTCCACGCTGTGTACATGGGTAAAGGGCAAAAGCTGCATGGCAAGGTGCATGGCCGTGCCCTTTTCCGTCGGTGACAGACTCGTTTTCCCCGATAAAAACCGCGGTATGGCCGGCGTTTTCTTGGAGATATCCCCTCCAAATGAAATGGGAGGCGTTTCCTCCTCATCCGGCATGGTCAGCCCCTTAAAGCCCGTTGCCGTAAGCTTTGCCGGCAGCGTAACGGCCTTTTTATGCGGGTATGTATACGTAAGCCACTGGCGAATCTCCTCCACAAGGGCCGGATCCGCCGTTTGCTCTTTGCTTTCTGCGATCAATTCTTCCTTCCCGTCCGGCAGACTGTCAAATGCCACCTTGAAAGGAAGCGGTTGGCCCGGCTCTATTTCCTCCGCTTGTCCGGCCTTGACAAGCAGTGCCGGCTCGCCTGCTCCCAAAAGGGCCAGGGAAATCCAGTCGGCAAAAGAAGGCTGCTTCCGCAAAAGCACGGGGTCAGGCCGACCTCGACCAGCCAGCAATGCCGACAGCTTGGAAAGCTTATCCTCCACATTGCCATAGGCCGATACCAGCATAAGCCGCTCCCGCGCTCTCGTCATGGCAACGTAAAGGATGCGAAGCTCCTCGGAAAGCTGCTCGTTTTGCAAGGCCTGAGTCACGGCTTCCCGTTTTAAGGTGGTGCGCTCGATGCGGGTCATTTGATCCCGGCGTCTAAAGCCGGGCCCCTGCACCGGATGCAGAAGCAATGCTTCGCTTTTCCACTGTAAATTGAACCTTCCGGCCATGCCCAGCAGAATCACCACAGGAAACTCCAATCCCTTGGATTTGTGGACGCTTAACAGCTGAACGCCGCCGGTGCTGCCGCCGGCCCCTCCGTCGGGGCGGATGCCTTTTTGGTAGATACCGTCAAAGTAGCGAAGCAAAGCCCCCAGCCCTCCGGATAAGCCCGCGGCTTTTTCTAAAAGCAGCAAGAGATTTGCCCGCCTTGCCTCTCCGTTTTCCATAGCGCCGTAGAGCAACAGCGCGCCTGTTTCATTTAAAAGCCGCCCCAAAAAGGAGCCCGCCGCCTCGTCGCCGGCTTCACGGCGCCATCTTTTCAGTTTTTCCAAAATGGAAGCGCATTTTTCTCCCAAGGGGGAATCTTCTTCCGAAACTTTAACTAGTGCTTCATAAAAATTCTGCTTTTTGGGCAGGGCTAAGCGGATTTTCCCAAGCTCGTCGGCGGTAAACCCGCCCAAAGGAGAGCGCAAAAACCCAATCAGCGAAGTCTCCCGCGTGGGGTTGTCGATACTTTCCAATAGTGCCAAAAACGCGTCCACTTCCGCTGTATCAAAAAATCCGCGCCCCGAACCGGTGGAAACGGGAATTTTTCTGGCGGCAAGGGCTTCCTCCACCAAAGGCCCAAAGCCCTTGTAAGACCGAAGCAAAATGGCAATATCGGAAGGCTCTAAGGGGCGGTTTCTTCCAAGCCCCTTGTCGTAGACTTCTATACCTTCCTGCAGTATGCGCTCTATGCGGTACGCCGCATAGGAAGCCTCGGCTTCCTTTCGCGAAAGCGGCGGCTCCGCCGCTTCCCCTGCCTCATCCGTATCGTCCTCCTCTGCTGTGGAAAGGTACACAAGCTCCGCCTTTGCCCCGGACACGCCGCTTCCGCCCCGCAAATGCTCCTCCTCCGAATACTCCATTTCCCCCAGTTCGTCGCTCATCAGGGAGAAAAACGTAAAGTTCACCGCATCCAGCACTGTCTGCGCCGAACGGAAATTGTCCGGCAGGAAAAGGGCTACCTGCCCTTTTTTCCGCTCCTTGCTGTACTGGTTTTTTCGCGCAAGGAAAATAGTCGGGTCTGCCTGGCGGAAGCGGTAAATGCTTTGTTTTACGTCGCCAACCATAAACAGCGCTGCGCCCCCTTCTTCCGTCAGACAGCGGAAGATGGCGTCCTGCAGGCCGTTGGTATCCTGATATTCGTCTACGAGAATTTCGTCAAACCGCGCGCCCTCGCTTTTGGCAATGTCCGACGGTATAAGTCGCCCGTTTTCGTTGCCTTTGCATAGGAGTTTCAGTGCCATATGCTCTAAATCGTTAAAATCCAGCACATTGGTTTCCCGCTTCTTTTCGGAAAAAACCTCTCCAAACCGGGCCACAAGGTCAAAAAACGCCTCGGTCACAGGCAAGGATTCCCGCAAATCGTCCAAAACCTGTTCGTTTTCCTGGGCTGCCACCCCGACCTCCAGCTTATTGACCCATTTTTTCAGGTCGTCCCGCAGTTTTTTCGCCCGCTCCTTTAAGGGATCTGCCGTCCGGACGGACGGAAAACGCGGCCGTTTAGCAAAGGCGAGCAAGGCCTTTCTCGTTTCGTCCCAGCTTCCCTGGGCAAAAGCCTTCTGCAAGTCGGCAATCTCTTGCGCTTCTTCTTCCATAAATATATATAGCTTGTCCGCCCCGGGAAAAGACGCCTTAGCCAGCGTGCTGCAAAGCGCCTCATAGGCTCGGTGGTAATACCGCGCCTCCTCGCATATGCCCGCTCGATACGTTTTCCCCCATAGGGTTTCGGCGGCATCGGAAGAAATATTTTTGCTTTCGACCAGCCGATCCCGGCGATACCCCTCCGGGTCCGGCCCGCTCATTAAGTTTGCATGGGCTGTCAGAATGAGTTCCTTTAAGCGCCTGTCGTCCCGGGGGCCGGCCACCGCCTCCACCAGCGCGAAAAAGGAACTGCCCGGCCCGTTTTTCGCATACGCTTCCTCCAAAACCGCCTCTGCCGCCTCATCTGCCAGTAAACCGGCCTCATGCTCGTCGGCAAGCCGAAAGGAAGCCGGAAGGGCCAAAGCATGAAAATTCTCCCTAATAAGCCGCATACAAAAGGCATGCACCGTTGTAATCTGTGCCGCCGGCAGAAGCATAAGCTGCCGCAGAAGAAGCCGCCCTTCCTCCGAATCCGGATCCGCCTTGGCCAGCCGCTGAGAAAGCGCTTTGGCAAGGCGTCCGCGCATTTCGGCAGCGGCCGCCTTGGTGAAGGTAACCATCAAAAAGCGCGTAATATCCTGCGGGCAGGAAGGGTTTGTGATTTTTCGCAGAATGCGTTCTACCAATACCGCCGTTTTTCCCGACCCTGCCGCCGCAGACACCAAAATCCGGCGTTCGTTTCTAGTTATGGCTTCCAGTTGCCGATCCGTCCAGCGCATTCTGCTTCCCCCTTTTTTCAAAAAATTCTTTTTTATTTAGTTTTTCTATCCAAACCGGCCGATCGCTTTTCCGGAAGGCATCAAACTGGCAAATTCTGCGCATATCGCAATAGTCGCACCGGGAAAAAGCATCCTTCGTCAATGGGGCGCATTCGATCTCCCCGGAAAAAAGCCCCTGGGCCATTTTTTCCAGCAATCCTTCCACATGCTGCTGCAAAAGCGCAAATTCTTCCTCATTTGCCAGCGCGTTCGTCACTCGAATGGCGCGTTTTTCCCCTGAACCCGTATACGAAACGGGGATAAACTGTGCCTTGCCGTCTGACGGGATCTCCATGGCCGCAAGGACAGCCGGATCATACAGCAAAAGCCCCGTTCTTTTGGCGCTTTCCCGAACAACCTCACTGTTGCCCGCCGTTCCTTGGGCATACCGGGACAAAGCCGGAACATACAACACCCCGGCCGGCTTTGCGTTTTCCGTTTTACATAGGGCAAATAAATACACAAGCATCTGCGCGCCAAGGCCTGCCTCCACGTCGGCAAAGCTGAAGGTAGTTAACCCGGTCTTGTAGTCGACCACGCGAAGATACGTTTCCTCGCCGTTTTGCCACCGGTCCACTCGGTCCACCTTGCCCGCAAGCTGAATTTCCGCGCCGTTGAAATTGTAAACAATGCCCGGCCGTGCCCCTTCGCCGGGAAGCCCAAAGGCCAGCTCAAAAGCATAGGGCTCAAACAGGCTCTGGGACAATTCCGTCCGCATTTCAGAAAGCAAATTCCGAATGCTCTCCGAAATCCGCCGCACCTGCCAGACAAAACGGGCGGATTTTTCCTCCAACCCGCCAATGGCGTCGTGGATGTATGCGTCCGTATGCCGCTGTGCCATGTCCATGAGGGCTGCAAGCGATACGGCTTTCCACCCGCCGGGGAAATCTGCAACTTCCGCCGCCGTTTCGCTTAGCACATAGTGGATCAAATTGCCTGCATCCGCCGGCCCAAGCTCGGCCTTTTTTCTGGGCTTTGCACCCAGACCGTATTTGGCAAAATAGGAAAAGGGGCAGCCGTGATACGTTTCCAGCCGTGACGCCGTGACAAGCGGCCGTTTGCCGTACAGCCCTCCGATAATTTCCGGTTCGGTAATGGGCCCCCGCCGGCCCAAAAGGGCCTGCTCTACGGCTTCGATAAGCGACTCGCCCTCCGAAAGCGCAGAAAGCGCCTCTTTGGCGGCCAAAGCCTGGGGCGTTTGATCGCGGCCAACCTCGCCCATGGCAAGCGCCACACAAGGCTCCTTTGCCCTTGCCCGGAACAGCCCCGCCGTTTCCGTCTCGGTTTCCAGCCGCAGATTGGGCAATGCCTGCCGGATTTTTTCTATATAATAGGAAGGCTCGGCCCCTTCGCCGCCGATTTCCGCCTCGTAGTAGGAGATAAAAAGCCCTTCTGACGGGGCGGTTAAAATCTGATACGCCGTAAGTTGCTCGGAATACGCCTGCTCCTCAATGGTTTTGTCAAAGGGAAGCCCCCGTTCCGCAAGCCGCCGCCGTTCGTGCAAGGTTAAAACGGTGTTTTCCGAAGGCTCCGGCGGAAACACCCCGTCTACCGCACCCAAAAATAGAAGATACTTTGGCCGGTCGGGGCGCATGCGCCCGGCTTCGCCCACGGCCACAGCATCGAGCGTGGCAGGAATGCTTCCCACCGTTTTTTGAGAAAGCAAAAGGGCAAAAAGCTCCGCAAACTCCTCTAAGCTGAGTCTGGCATCGCCCAAAATCATAACCACCTGATCCAGCGCGTCGCACAGCAGCGCCCAAAGCTGGTCATATTCTTGCGCCCGGCGAAGATTTCCTTCTGCCTCTAAGGCGCGGGCGGCTTTTGCAATGGAATCGGGCAAAGAAATGGCGCATAAATAGCGGTACAGCCCTTCGCCAAGCTCTTTGGCCGTTCCTTGCTTTTTAATAAGGGAAAGGGGTTCTATAAATCGGGCGCGAATGGCGTTCAGCCGGGCAAGCTCTCTTTTGGCTTCCGCCGTCATCGGTTCGCCAAACCCCTCGGGATGTTCTTTAAAGGGTTTGGCAAAGCCCAACGGCGAAAGATCCCATAATAAGGCGTAATTTTCCAGGGCGTCGGCTTCCTCCGGCGAAAGCCCCACAAACCCCGTTTTTAAAAGGGCAAAAAGCTCCTCTTTTCGTCTCAACTGAGCGGCCTGAAGGGCCAAAACGGCCGTCCGCAAAGGCGCCATGTCGGCGGCAGATTCCCGCCGGTCTAAGAAAAACGGCACACCGTACCGGGCGAAAACAGCCGCCGCCGTATCGGCAAACCGAGATAAATCCCTTGTGGCCACGGCAATTTCCCCAAACCGCACGCCCTGCCGAGCAAGCCGCAAAATTTCCCCCGCCGCATATTCCCACTCGGAATAAGGCGTTTTGGCACGGTATAGGCCAACGCTTCCGTCTTGTTCCGGTGCTTCCCCAAGCTCTGCCCCCGCCAGCACTCGTTCCAGATAGGAAAGAGCTTTTGCCGATTTGGCAAACCGCACGGGGTGTTCACCGGCTATTTCCGTATTCACCGGCTGCTTTTCCTCTTTGCAAAGGCTTATAAATTGCTTGGCGGTTTTTCGAACGGGGGCAAAAACGCCTCCCTCCACCTCCATGTCCGGCGTGTCACAGCAAAGACTCACAGTGACCGACGCCGCACTTTGTAAAATTACGCGGAGAATATCCCATTCCGCTTTGTTAAACTGCGTAAATCCGTCTATGTAAACGTGCCGATTGGCAAAAAATCCGTGTTTTTCGCTTCCTTCCAAAACGGTGGCAAGCAGCGTCATCCGGTCGGAAGGGTCCTGCAAATCGCCGGAACAGAGAGCTTCATACGCCCCATACAGAAGCGACAGGTCATACAGCTTGTCTCCCAGTAAGCCCTTCTCGCCCCATTGCACCAACTCTTCGGGCGGTATACGGGCCAGCTTTAGCTCGTTTATGGTAGACGCCGCCTTTTGCAAAAACGGCGCAGAAAAAGCATGCCGCGCATAAATTTTCAGCAAAGGCTTCACCTGCTCGGCCGCCAAGCGCAGAAGAAGCAGTTGTCCCCCCGTGTCAATGGGCGTACAAGCCAACCCTCCTTCTACGGAAAAAACCCTTGTTGCCAGGCTTTTAAAAGTAAGCACCTCGGCAGACAGGGAGATCCCGTTGCCTGCCTCTTGGGCAAGCCGCCGTTCGGTGATAAACCCGCTTTGCTCAGGAACAAGCAAAATCTGCCCCTTGGCACCATTTCGTGCCCGTTGGGCAATACGTTGCATAAGCTTTGTTGTTTTGCCGCTTCCGAAACGGCCCAATAAAAGCGTGGTCACAGGCGCACCTCCCTAAGTTTCCTATTTCCATTATATCCGACCAAACTCGACTGGGCAAGTGTGGAAGCCTTCTTACACTTGGCAAAAAAGGGAAAAGCCACTTCCGATATCTCGAAAATGGCTTTGCCTTTTGACTGTCACCTACATTTCCAATGCAGAAACAGTTTTCGTCCACACAATAACAAATTCGCATTGGGAAACCTTACAAATCATCGCAAGCAGGTGCCCAGTCGGGCTATTCCCATTTCAGCTGGATATACCTGTGCGCTTATCTAAGCTTTGCCAATGGTTGCCTAACTTTCCGTGGAAGACTTTCTTTGTCAACACGAAAGCCTTCCAACACAACAGTAAACAGCCCGCGCTGTTTGGAAATGCGGCAATCTGACAAAATGAACACAAGTATCATCCGCCGGAACAAAATCGTCTAAATGGTCAGACTTCTTTTGTTCGCTTCTAGTATGGTTCCGAAAAAATAAAATATTCAATTTCTGCTTTTGAAAAAAATGGCAACATTACATGTCAACATCTGGCATGTACGGGCGAAAATGTCCGTCTTCAAAAACCTCCGCCTGTCCGTTATCTCTTATGACAATGAACCGGTTGTCGAGGGCTTCCTTTTGAATTATACGGGTGGGTGCGCAGACGGCAACGCTGTGATCCGGCATATCCTTATATACAACGGCATTGGCACCAATCCGGCAGTGATTTCCGATTTTGACATTGCCGATAATCTTCGCCCCCGCGCCAATGTACACATGGTCGCCGATAACGGGGCTTCCTTGATCGCTGCTGTCGGCCAGTTG
>DUUG01000174.1 GCA_012841675.1 Clostridiales bacterium | reverse complement strand
TAAGTTCGACCGAACAAGGTGGCCATTTCATTTCCTCCATTGTGTAATATATGGTAATGTACTTATTTTACCATAGGATTGCCCCACCTGCAAGATGTTTTCGGTATTATTCACAAGACGCAGACAAAAAACGGCAGGCAAAAGTCATGGTGCCTGCCGTTCGAAATTCCGTAAACAGAGATATAGAATTTTATGCGTTTTCTTCTTCCACAAGCAATCTGCCCATTAAAACGCCCATGGCAGATGCCATCATGAGCCCTCGTGTCCAGCCGCTGGAATCGCCTAAACAGTAGAAGCCCTGCAACGTGGTTTTAAGCCGATCGTCCATTTTGACACGGTTGCTGTAAAATTTCAGTTCCGGCGAATACAGCAAAGTTTCTGTGCTGGCAAAGCCGGGTACGACCTCGTCCATAGCGGCGATAAAGTTGATAATATTGGTCATAGCACGGTAGGGCATAGCGGCGGTAATATCGCCGGCAACGGCGTCCGGAAGCGTCGGCTTTACGTTAGACTGTGAAAGCTCCTTGGGCCATGTACGCTTGCCGGCCAGAATATCGCCGTATCTCTGCACCAGAATATGCCCGTTGGCCAGCATATTTGTCAGTTCGCCGACTTTCTGTGCATATGCAATGGGCTGGTTAAAGGGGATGTTGAAGTTGTGAGAAACGAGGATGGCAAGGTTCGTGTTATTGGATTTCAGATCCTTATAGCTATGTCCGTTGACGACAGCTAAGTCATTATCGTAGTTTTCTTGGCTGACAAAGCCGCCCGGATTCTGACAGAAGGTGCGCACCTTGTTTCTAAACGGAGCCGGATAGCCGATCAGTTTGGACTCATAGAGAACTGTGTTGACATCCTCCATGATTTCGTTTCGCACTTCCACGCGAACGCCAATATCCACCGTGCCGGGCTGGTGGGCAACATTATGCTCCTGGCAAAGGGTTTCCAGCCATTCGGCACCCCGCCGACCCGTGGCGACAACTACATTCCGCCCGGAAATTTCTCTTGTGCCGCTTGGGCTGCTGGCATCTTCAATGACTACGCCGGTACATACGTTGTTTTCGATGATAATGTTGGTGCATGTGGTGTTAAACATGATTTCCACATGGTTGTCAAGCAGAAACTGCTCAATAGCATAGTAAAGCTCTTGGGCTTTTTCCGTGCCCATATGGCGAATGGGACAGTCAACCAGCTTCAGACCGGCGTGAATAGCACGGCGGCGAATTTCTTTGACTTTTTCGGGATGGGAAATGCCCTCGATTTTCTCATCAGCGCCAAAGTCCAGATAAACCGTATCGGTATAGTGAATCAATGACTGGCAGACATCCTCGCCTAAAAGCGTGGGCAAATCGCCGCCAACCTCGCAAGAAAGCGAGAGCTTTCCGTCGGAAAAGGCACCGGCGCCGGCAAATCCGGTTGTGATATGACAGAAAGGGCGACATTGGACGCAAACACCGGTTTTGCCTTTGAGACAGCTTCGTTTTTCAATGGCTCGTCCTTTTTCAATGATCAAGATAGACTGCTTGCTGCCCTTTTTTCTCATTTCCAAAGCGGTAAAAATACCGGACGGGCCGGCCCCTATAATGATAACATCATACGTGTTGTTTGACATGGTGATTCTCCTTAGTCCGTAATAACGGTTGACATAAAAAAAGCCGTTTCACTCCCTTACTTTGCAAGGAAAAACGGCGGATATATCCCAAGAGATATAGTATCAGATAAAGACCTATTTGTCAAATAAAAACACAAAAAACACATATGCAATGCGGGAAATCCTTCAAACTTAGAGAAAAATAAATTTTTTGCCCGTTTAAATAGTAGATTTTTTGCGAAAGCCTGAGGGGGTCTGCCCCGTTTTCTCTCGGAAGCAGCGGAAAAAATGGGGAGCACTCTGAAACCCGGCCAGTTCCCCTACGCGAGCAACGGGCAAAGTTGTTTCGCACAGCAGATGCATGGCACGGTTTAGCCGAAGCGTAATTAGATGTTTGGAAAAGGGAACGCCGATGACGGATTTAAAAAGATAACTGAAATGGGAAGGGGAGAAGGAGAAGCGCTCTGCCACTTGCTCTAAAGAGAGCTTTTGGTCACAGTGTTCTTTCATAAACTGTACGGCCTGCCAGATAATTTCACGATTTTGCTGTGATATAACGGGATCGGTTTGCCCAATGGAATACTCCCGTCCCACAAGAAGCAAAAGCCGAAGCAACAACGCACGGATCAAAAGCAGATACCCGGGCCGTTTTTCAGAAAATTCGGTTAATGTCTCGTCCAATATTTTTTCGATTTCAAACTGAAGACGGCCGCTAAGGGTAAGCCGCGGTTGCAACTCCTCTTCGGGCAGAAAATACGGCGCAAGATAGGCAAAATCGACAAAGGAAGACGCCCCTGAAAAATCGGAGAAGTTCTGGTTTATAAACGCAAGAGCAAACTCAAACTCGACGATTTCACAAGGCACATTTTCATTTGCCAATATTCTGTGGGGGATATAGGGCGGGATAATCAAAATATCGCCCTTATGTACGGCCTGTGTACGCCCTGCCAGCTCGTGATGGCCTTCTCCGGCGGAAACATAGTTAATTTGAAAATACTGATGCCGATGAATGCCGGTTGTGGTTCGGGCTTGGTACTGCTTAAGAAAGACAAGCTCTGCGGAGTTTTCGGCAAACTTATACAAGTCATATTCCGCATACTTTTCTTTATATTGCTCGTAATACTGCTCAAAAGACATGAAGCTTCTCCTTTCCGACGAAAGGCTTCGACCATTTGTAAAGCAAGGATACGACGAAAAGCCCTTGGGCCGAAGGCCAACCCAGGGGCTTTCAATGGAATCATGATAAAATTCGCGTTGCTCGAACGTAGTTTGTCAAGTAGTATACTGAGTTTAGAGAGTCAATGGAAACGGGCCTGCCTGAGTTCGGCGCATGGATAAATTGATTGTTTCCGATGTAAATGCCAACGTGGTTGATGGTTCCGTTTGGTCCGAAAAATACCAGATCCCCCGGAAGCAGCTCGTTTTTGGCAACGGCACGGCCGGCGTTGTACTGCGAGATTCGCGGCAGTTCATACCCGAGGGCGTTATAGACATATTGCGTTAAGCCGGAGCAATCGAAGCCTGTTTCCGGAGAAGCACCGCCGTAAACATAGGGAATTCCGATCATGGTCTTGGCAAAATTCACAACAGCACCCGAAGCGGATACATTGTGTGTCTTGCTCAGATCGGAAATGCGGCCGACGGTGTTAGTCGACGGTGCCTTTATAATGTATGCCGGCGGCTTATAAGCAGCGGCGCCGGCCGCTATATAGTTTTCTGATATGTAGCCGGTTAAATCGGACAGGCGAACCAGATACCATCCGTTTTCTTTCCCCAAAATTTCCACCTGGCTGCCCCTAGGAACGGTTCCCAGAGATTGGGTCGAGGTGGAGGGACCTATTCGAATGTTGACATAGCTTCCCGTCACAAGCCCGGTTTTCGTTTCCGGATCTGGTGTCGCAGGCTGGATGGTGGCGTATTCTGCGCTTATGTAGCCAGTTTGCCCGCTTTTAAGGCGGATTTTGTACCATCCGCTTAGTGTTTCCAAAACCACAACGCTTTCGCCCTTGCGGACGCTGCCGACAACGGAGTAGCTTGTCCCGGCACCGGAACGGACATTGACCACAGAACCGGTGACAACAGCCAGCGTCTCAGGCTCTGGCGTTTCAGGCTCTGGCGTTTCAGGCTCCGGTTGTTCAGGTTCCTCGGGTTCTTCCGGTTCAGGCTCAGTCGGTTCGATAGAAACATAATTAGAGCTTATGTAGCCAGTTTCGCTTCCAAAGCGGATTTTGTACCATCCGTTTAGTGTTTCCAAAACCACAACACTGTCGCCTTTGATAACACTGCCGATGACGGAGTAGCTTGTCC
>DUUG01000003.1 GCA_012841675.1 Clostridiales bacterium | reverse complement strand
ATTTCTCCTAAACATAGGGACGAGCTGGCGACCCTTCTTTCCCTGTTTGAGGACGTATACGAAGGCCCTGTGGTGACCAATCAGGTAGTTTCCTCCTTGTACGAAAGTCTTATTTCCTTACAGAAAAAATTGGAATCCGAGGCGTTTATGCCGGGCTTTGGCGCCGATAGCTACCGTTTCGGCATGCCTTTGCTCATGTCCGCCTTCTATGTCTATATCCAGCGCCGGGCCATTCGCGACAAGGCCGTTTGGGAAAAGATGTGGGCGGAGTTTGATGAAAATCGCCCCGCTTCCGAAAGCATTGCCGCCATGCGAAAGGCCTTAAGCGACGTTTTCACCTCTCCCGACCCGGCTTTGTCTGACGATATTTGGGCCTTGGCCAACGAATTGTATGACAAAATCGGCTGGCAGACAAGCGAAAAGCTCTATGCCTCCGGCTATGACCGGGGCGGCTTCTTAGACACCATGGAAATCCCCCTCTGCAACGCCAGATGGCTGCTTTCTAAGTTGGCTGACGTGGAAAAGCTGGAAAACACAGAGGCCGTTTCCGCCCTGAAAGCTTATAAAAACAGAACCAACCCCGGCCCCGGCGGAAAGTATATTTCCCTTGGCTCGCCGGATGCCGAGCGCTACGTTCCCACCTTGGCCGACGATCTCTGGAACGAGCCGGAAGCCGTGACCATCCCGCGGATTGAGCACCATGTGGGCTACTTTGCCCCCGAGGTAAGCCGCCGCTTTAACCCGGAAAACGATTCCTCCGCCCTTTTAGAGCGGGTGGCCTCCTTGCTTGCCTACTACGACGCTAAAGTGCAAATAGATGTGGATATGCTGGCTCCAGGCAAAGCGTATGAACTTCGCGTGGTGTTCCCTCTGCGTTTTGGCTGGAAGGGTATAGAAAACCCGCCCACGTATCTGAAAGGCAACGGGCAGAAGCTAAATCCCCTTGGCTTTATGGAAGAAGATCCGTGGGTCTATCGCTATGAAGTGCCTGCCGGTCTTATCAAAGACGACGGCATCTTGACCCTCGAAGTTGTAAAAGAGCCCTTCCCCCGCGGAAGCGGCCTGACAGAGCTTTGGCTCATTCCCAAGTATTAATCTGGAAAGGGAGAATTGGTTATGCACAACATTCCTCGCCCCGAATACCCAAGACCGCAACTGACCCGCCCTACGTGGCTCAACTTAAACGGCCCGTGGGAATTTGAAATCGACCATGGCAAATCCGGCCGCGCCCGGGGACTGCCCGGTGATATGCCCCTGTCCGGCCAGATTCTTGTCCCTTTCTGCCCTGAAAGCAAATTATCCGGCGTAGAGTATAAGGATTTCATGGCCGCTGTTTGGTATAAAAAACGGCTGACACTTCCGGCGGAGTTTGCCGGCAAGCGGATTCTTCTGCATTTTGGCGCCGTGGACTATTTTGCCGAAGTGTTTGTCAATGGCCAATCCGTCGGAACCCACGCCGGTGGCTACACGGGCTTCTCCTTCGATATTACCAAGTATCTAAAGGAAGGCGAAAACGTTTTGACCCTTTGCGCCGAGGACGATACCCGTTCCGGCAAACAGCCCGGCGGCAAGCAGTCGGATCGGTATGAATCCTACGGCTGCTCCTACACCCGTACCACGGGCATTTGGCAGACGGTTTGGCTGGAAGCTGTACCTCAAGTGTTTATTAAAGAGCTGGCGCTGACCCCCGATGTGCCCAACCAAAAGCTGGACGTAACCCTCCGTCTGGACGGGGCGGCCGCCGTCGAAGGCGCATTGTCGGTTTCCGCCGTTGCGTCCTACGAAGGCAAAGAAACGGGCCGGGTGGAGGTTTCCGCTT
>DUUG01000173.1 GCA_012841675.1 Clostridiales bacterium | reverse complement strand
TCTGCGGGGAATGCGGAGCGCCTTATACGCGGCGAACATTTACCGACCGTAAGGGTGCGCATTATAAAGCATGGAACTGCCGGGAACGTCAGAAGGGTAAAAAAGGAAAAGGATGCAAAAATTCCGCTGTGCGTGAGGAAATACTGCTTGCAGAAATTGCAGATGCCATGCAGCTTGAGAAATTTGACATGGCAGCATTTGACGAGCTTGTGGAGAGGGTTATGATTATGCCGGATGAGATTCAGGTGCAGATTAAGAATAACTCCAATCCCATGGTCGTGGGGACTGTGAGTAAAACAGCATGAGGAGAGCAACGATACCCCGCCAAGACTACCGGTAGAACATCGGCGTTTCAGGCGGGGTATTTTTATTTTCTGCTGAGTCAGAAAGGAACATATCATCCTGATAGGCCATGCATTTATATCATGTTAATACAAATGGAAATGCGGTGACATAGAATTTTTACTTTTATATGGAACCATATGCAGCAGTTTCTATGACAATATATCTGACAGTGCAGCAATTACCATTTCGTAGGTGATATCCTGTGCATAAGCGAATTGTTTCCGATATCCGTCCCACATGTTCTGCATCACAATGCTATCCGACAACGTTTTAAGTAAAACAGTTATATCGGCAATTTGCTCACTGGTTCCACGGTGGGCAGATGTTGCTTTTAGCGCCTCCCGAAATAAAAGCTTATCGAAGCGCTGTGTGGTGCAGAGAATATAAGTATCGTAAAAATCTCTGGGTCGTGTATTGAAAACGCTCCGACGCAAAATGGTTTCCACTTTTTCAGCCATAACAGTCTCAATGTTGTAGGCCCACAAATCAAAGGATAATGTATCGTCGAATATTCCACTGAAAGTATAGCTAATCGCACGGGGCGTGATGACATCGCCTGTAGAAATGTCAATCGACAGCGGTGTGAGAATCGTGTCATACTTTGCATCAAGCATTACGCGGTAACCGCCGTAAGCATCATCCTCCCGGATGGGGGCAATATTGCCGACTATAAAATTTATTTCGTCATTCAAATTTATACCACATATCTCCTCCAACGCCGCAAGAATGCTATCAGGCGTCAACGGTAGATTTTTCAGCGTAGCATCCAAATCCATCGTGGCTCGGTTGTCAAGGCCTACGATCGCAGCTACCAGCATCCCACCCTTGAGTATAAATTTGTCTTTATAGCATGATGTCGACAGCCGGACTAAAAGCCGCTCGAACATATAGTTTTGTAATACGACCTGTGCGGGGATATTTTTTTGTTTGGCAAGATTGCGGATGCGAGCCTTTAGACTCATAGCCTTTGAACTCATAGCAGTACCTCCAGATATCTTCTGACGGCTTCCGTCATTCCGAAAGTTTCAGCGTAGATGTTCAACCTTATTAAATTCTTTTTCGGGCTAGCGGAGTATCTCTTCAGTGAGGATAGAACAGTTTCATCTGCGATCCTCTTACGGCTTCGAATGATATCGCAAACAGTTCGTTCCATATCATAAGCCGGAACGGGATTGCCTTGTGTGGTCTTTAAGATTGTTTTTCCAATATTAAATAATTCATCTTTTACATAATATACTTTGCATTGTTCGCTGATAGAAACCCCCAGTTTTTTTGAGCTTGGAATTGTAACCGTGTGTGCAAAGGGGGTTCGTTCAGAAATGCCATTCAGGAACAACGCTGTTTCATGTGAGAAAATAAAAAGACTTGAGCGTTTGCTTAGAGAGAACAATTCATCGCCCAATTCAGTTGCAAATACATATTGCCC
>DUUG01000172.1 GCA_012841675.1 Clostridiales bacterium | reverse complement strand
ACGAGTTGTAAGGAAGGAGTTTTCATATGACGGGAAACAGCCTTTTGGCAAGGGCCGTGGCATTGATGCAGGAAACGGAGAGCGAGCATTACGAGCCGTATGCCGTGGCGCTTATTAACCTGGTGTTGGCGGAGACCTTTGAAGTAAATCAGCGCATTCGGCGGTTTCATGGGAAGGAAGGACTTGCAGGCGTTCCGCAGATTCGGGAGCTTTCGGAGGAGATTTCTTACGAGGAGGAGCTGGCTCTTCGGGCGTTGCCTCTTGGGCTTTTGTGCCGGATTTTTGCGGCGGAGGGGAATAACCCCATGCTGAGTCTTTACAAGCAGGAGTATGCCAGCGCGGTGAACGAATGCGACAAGGGGTGGATTTACATAGAAACGGAGGGTCAGCATGCGCAGTTTTTCGGTTCCGGGCGGCGCTAAGGGGCGGCGGGCCGTTGTTTATCGGAAGTTTAGGGGTGTGGATTTTTCGGCGGATCCGGCACTAATTGACCGCTCTCGTTCGCCCTATGCGCCGAATTTGATATCCGACAGCGGCGGGTTTCCGGAAAAACGCCCCGGATGGCGCACATTGCAGACTTTTTCCGGACAGATCAACGGGATTTTTCACGCGGAGATGGGCGGGGAAACCCATCGTCTTGTGCATGCGGGGGATAAACTGTACCGGAATTTGCCCGGAGAAACGGTCGTTCTACGCGAAAATCTGGCCGATAACCGATCGTTTGGTTTTTTTGCCGCCGGGAAGTTTTGGATTTTGACAGGGGCGGAGTATTTAGTCTATGACGGGGAGACGGTTGTGCCCGTGTCTGAGATTGCATACGTGCCGACGACTGTTATATCCCGTTTGCCTTCCGGCGGGGGAGTGGCATTTGAGCCGGTAAATTTGCTCACCGGGCGGCGAAAAAACTGCTTTCAAGGGGACGGCGAAACGAAAAAGTACGTTTTGGATCAGAAGAAAATTCAAAGCGTGGATAAGGTGCGAGTCAACGGAAGCGTTGTGACCGGCTATTCCGTACACCTTGGAGATGGCAAGGTGACGTTTACCACAGCGCCGGCGGCGCCATCGGTGCCGGGGCAGGACAATGTGGAGATTACATTTACCAAAAATACGGAAGGGTATGCCGGGACCATTGAATCCTGCCGGTTTGCCGGACTGTTTGGTGCGGGCGGGCAGGGGGAATGCGTGTTTTTCTCCGGCAATCCCAGTAAGCCCAATGTAGATTGGCACAGTCAGACTCATGAGCCGGACTTTCGGACGGATCCGTCCTATGTCCCCGACACATCTTTTGCCTATGTGGGGGCGGACGGGAACGCCATTATGGGGTATCGGCGAATGGGAGAGTTTCAGGCCATTATTAAGGCGCAGAACAATCAGGATGCCACTTTATTTCTGCGCAGGTGCACGGTGGATGATAAGGGGCGGTTTGCCTTTCCATTGGCACAGAGTGCGGCGGGGGTTGGTGCCATTTCGCCGTTTGCCATAGGGAATTTGATTGACGAGTGTCTGTTTTTATCGCCGTCGGGCATCTTTGGGGTTTCCACAAGCCCCATTACGGCGGAGAGAAAGATTCAGAACCGAAGCTTTTTTGTGGACGCCATGCTTCTTAAGGAGGAAAATCTGCAAAAGGCCGTTGCTGTCGAATGGAACGGGTATTTTTTGCTGGCGGTTAACAGCAGCTGCTACATACTGGACGGGCGGCAGCCGAGGGTGTATCAGCCCCAGGCGGGAGGCGAATACGTTTATGAATGCTATTTCTGGGAGAATGTGCCTGCTTATGTATTGGCAGAGCATAATGGGGATCTTTTCTTTGGCACAAAGAACGGGCGGCTTTGCAGATTTAATACGGATATGCTTGAAAAATACCGGTATCACGACGACGGCGTGGCCATATCGGCCGCTTGGGCCACAAAAAGCGACGATGACGGTGACTTTAGCCGGTATAAAACCGTTTCTCCCCGCCATTGCTCGGTTCTGCTGAAGCCGTATGTTCGATCGTCTGCCCGCATTTATGCCCAGACGGAAGCAACGCCGCCTAGATTGGTGGCAGAATTTAAGCTGGATATGCTGGACTTTGCCGACATGGATTTTTCGCGGATTACGTTTCAAACCTCAAGCCTGCCCCAGGGATATCCCTTGCGCATGAAGGTGCCTAAATATATGGCATTGCAGTTGACGGTGAAAAATGATGCAAAGGATGAGGGCTTTGGCATTTATGGCATTATTAAGCAGTTTACGGTAGACGGACTGCTGCAGTAGAAGGAGCTGACAAAATGACGTTAAAGGATACGAAAATCCTTCCGGATCATTATGCCGGGAAGGATATTGCCGGGCTTCCAGACCGGCCGGAGCTTTCCGCCTCCGATATGAAAGCGCGCTTTGACGCCCTGTCTAAGGATGTGATT
>DUUG01000002.1 GCA_012841675.1 Clostridiales bacterium | reverse complement strand
GATGGTATCCCCGGGAGAAACCGAAGCCAGCGGGCCGAGGGATTCCAGTTCAAGGAAATGCTGGTTGGTATACATCTCAAAATTGCAGCCGTCGTCCGGATAATTTACTCCTTCAAAGCAGGCAAAGCGTTTGACAAACATAGCGTTGTGGCAGAGGTAGGCAGAAAAGCCACGGCAATTGCGCGTTCCAATTTTAAAAGCGTTGGTATTTTCCGGGTTCTGCTCCAAAGTGATGAGCGTTTTGCCCCAGGAAACACGTGCATCGCTCATATCGCAGTAGGGCCAGAGAGACATGGTGCGGTTGTGAAGCAGCCCGGTGTCACAGGTGTTCTGCGGTACAACAGCCAAGCCGTTTTTGCACATGACAGTGACTTGCCAAATGCCAAAGGTGGCGGGCTTGTCCCCGATATTCGTCGCTTTGGCGTTTACTTCCACAGAACCGTCCTCTAAAAAGGTGAGAACAAGTTGTTCCTGAACGGCCAAGGCCTTCTGGGCAGGAGGAGTAAAAGTAATGGTTTGGCCGTTTATTTCGTAGGATACGGGGTCATTGTCGGGTATGTAGGTTTCAGGCATAGACTCGGGCGTAAGCCAAATACGGTGACCGGCGTAGTTG
Organism: Clostridiales bacterium; assembly: GCA_012841675.1. Classification (GTDB taxonomy): domain Bacteria; phylum Bacillota; class Clostridia; order Oscillospirales; family QAMX01; genus DUUG01. Next base: position 4,332 of record DUUG01000002.1, on the reverse strand, counting down.
CGCCAGTAGGCGCCGGGGTAAAAGACTTCGTCAAAGGCAGGGCCTTTTTCAACGATTTCACCCTTTTGATCCTCAAACATGAAGTTTTCGCCGCCGATCAAAGCATACCGAAGAATGCGGGGCCCGAAATCCAGCGAAACATACATTTCGGTTTCCCCGTGTGTGATGGCAAGCACCTTGCCAAAGGGGGCATATTGCAATTCCTGATACGAAAAACGCATATGAATCCTCCTGTTTATGCTATAGTAGATCGCAAGGAACAAGCCAAGCGATTTCTTCCATTATTGTATCATACCCTAAGCCGGGCAGACAAGCCTTTACAGGAAAATCTTGTAAAAACCTCCGAAGCACCTTTGGGCACATCGGAGGTTTGGGTTTAAAACGCCATAATGATGCCTTTGTCGCTGGCGTACATAGAGCTAATTCCGCGGGTTGCGACAATCCAAATATCCCGGAATGCATACCGGACGGCTATGAGTTCTTTTAGACGTTCCGCCATGCTAATATTATTGCAGTGGGCGATTACAAGGGTTTCGCCCTCTGTATTCTTGCCGCTTTTTTCAATGGTATCGGCCAATTTTTCCACTGCCTGCTTTTGTCCCCGTGCGTGAGAAAATAGGGCAACATTCCCATCCCCATCCGAACCGAGAATGGGGCGGATCGTCAAGGCGGTCAAAAGCTTGCTTGTAATCTTATGCAGCCGGCCGTTCTTCACCATCACATCGAGATTTTCAAGAACAAAATATGTCTTCATATCTTTGACGATGGCCTTGGCCCGCTCATAAATTTTGGCGGCTTCCCATTTCTGCTTAATCATTTCATGTATTTTGATGGCCAAAAGCACCTCGCCGGCAGAGGCACTTTTAGAATCCACAACATACACCTTTCTGCCTTCTTCCTCTGCCATCTCCTTGGCCACCATTGCACTGGCATACGAGCCTGACAGGCGGCTGGAAAGCGTTACCACAAAGGAAGTTGCGGCCTTGCGCATTGCATCCAGATACCGAGCCGGAGCCGGAGCGCCGGAAGACAGCTTCTCCTTGCTGTGGGCAATTTGGGAAAGCATATCAGACACCAAAAGCGCTTCATCATCCAGCATCAGTTTAGCGCCAAGGGAGATGGCCAAAGGAACAATGGAGGCATTCATTTCAGCTCGCATTTGCTCTGTTAGATCGCAGCAGCTATCGACAACAAGGGCATAATCCAGATCATTAGGCCCGTTGCGAAAGCGCCCAACCAAAACACCTGAAAACGTGCCGTCAATAAGGAGATAGTGAAGGGTATCAAATGCGGGATGCACAAACCTCTTCTTAAGCCAATGCTCGTTGGACTTTACCAAAAAGTCGTTCCGATGCAATGCATAAACAAAAGGGGAGGGTAGGGGAGTCTGCAAGAGGGGAGCGTCCTCCGTCAGAATATCCCCCCCTTGTTTTGCCTCTAAAAGAATCCCTTCGGCCGCCATTTCTTCTAAAGCCGCCCGAATTTCCTTTGCCGGAAGCCGATAAAAGCTTTTGCCCATCTCCGTGTCGATCAGTATGTTCCGAAAGGCAAAACGGCGCAAAAGGATTTTAATCGCATCATGCTTAGAATACTTTTCAAGGGAGATATTGGGAAATATTTCGGAGAAAATGTACCAACCCCGATCCCATGCGCCGTCATACTGGTCCTCGTAGACGAGAAAAGCCTCCTGCAGCCGGTGGAGGATCGGTGTAATTTCCTTCACTTTGAAGTCGGTAATTTCTCCGCTGATATTGAGAGGCCCTTCACAACGAATAAGCTCTAAAAGCGCAAGCTGCCGCTCTGTCGGGTTCTTCAGTGGCTTTCTATACGCGCAGGCAAACAGCTCCAGATCTTCACGCATCACCCAACCGACGTTTCCGCCGGCAAAACGCCCTTTGACAAGCTTGCGCGTTCTCTGACGTTCCCGATTCCATTCCATATCGTCAAAATCGGCCCGAAACACAAGGCTAGGCGGATTTCCAAAGCCGTTCCAGTAAACATTCTGTCCCGGCTGCATATCGCGGAACAGATCTATATATTCTTGTTTTTTGCCTTGCGGGAGAGAAATTGGCGTTCCATGTGTAAGGCGATGAGCGTTTCTTGGATTGTCATCATTGTTTTCATTCCATTCCGTAAGCTTATCATGCATATTTTTTTGCAAGACGGACAAGCACTTCCTTCATCATTTCTCGGGCCTCTGCCGGATCTACAACTCGTGCTCTCCAAAGCTAAGAAAATGTAGAATGGCTTCCTCGAGATTCGCATATTGCCATGTGGTGTAAAGTCGGCCGTCCTCTAATTCGGTAAAAGAATCGGGGCCGCCATCCTCAATAAGCCGGTATTTCACGCAGGGATCATAAATTGCCGTTATCATGCAGCAACTGTTTTCCGGAGGGGCAAATTGCCACTGGCTTTCATCCGGAACCGGCTGTGGAGAAAAAACATTCTGCGTTAGGGTAATTTGCGTAATAATGCTCTATAATAATGTCTTCCTCATTGTTTTCGTTATAATATCGAAATAAAACCTGGTTATGCTTGCTAATAGCCAATCTCATCATTTCAAATTTATCTATCAAACTGTGCTTGCAAAAAGAGGCTAAATCCAGGTGTACCTGTTCCGACAATGCAATCACAGCACCGTCCATAGGGGAAGCCATTTGGTTTGGATACTCGATGGTCACAGGACTTGTCTGAAGCTCCTTGAGATTTGGTTCCGATTCCACATTGTCCATCTCAAGAGATATGCCGCCGTTACTTCCTTGCAGGGTTTTGACCGGAATTCCGGCCTGAATCAAACAGTTAATATTGCGCAGAATGGTTCGGCAAGATACGTTATAGCGTTCGGCCAGTTCCCGTGAAGTTGCTTTTTGTTGACGGATCTGATATACTAAAGCGTACGCTTTGCAAAACAACTGCGTTTAGGGCGTAAATTTTTTCAGAAATGGGGGAACGAGGCATGGGAAATAAGGTTATGATTGCCATGAGCGGCGGAGTAGACAGCTCGGTTGCGGCACTTGTGTTGTTGCAACAGGGTTATTCCGTCTGCGGCGCCACGCTAAGCCTGTTTTCCCAGGAGGATGCGGGTATTTGCGACACGGCAACCCGCACTTGTTGCTCCATTGCCGATGTGGAGGATGCCAGGGCCGTTGCCTATCGGTTAGGCTTTCTGCACTATGTATTTAATTTCGGTGATCACTTCCGACGCGATGTTATGGATCGCTTTGCACAAGGCTATGCCAGCGGACAGACGCCGAACCCTTGCCTTGACTGCAACCGCTATATTAAATTCGATCGTATGCTTGCTCGCGCGCGTTCCCTGGGAATGGATTATCTTGCCACCGGGCATTATGCCCGCATCCGTTATAATGAAGCCACCGGCCGATGGCAGCTTTATAAGGCCGCCGACCCAACCAAGGATCAAAGCTATGTTCTCTATACGCTTACGCAGGACATGCTGGCCCATACGCTTTTCCCCTTGGGAGATATGACCAAGGCGCAGGTTCGCACTTTAGCTTTGGAACACGACTTGATCAATGCCCAAAAGCCAGACAGCCAGGATATTTGCTTTGTACCTAATGGGGATTATACCTCATTTCTTGCAAGAACGTACGGGCTTACCGAGCAACCGGGCAACTTTATTGACCAAGAAGGACGAATTCTTGGCCAGCACAAGGGGATCATCCACTATACCATTGGCCAGCGCAAGGGGCTTGGCATTTCGGCGCCACATCCGTTATATGTTGTTTCCAAGGACCCGGGGACGAATACTGTGGTTCTTGGCAGGGAAGAGGAGCTTTATACCACAAGGTTCCACGTGGGCGATTGCAATTGGATCTCCGTAGAGAAGCCTGAGGACGGAATGATAGTTTCCGTTCGGACACGGTATCATCAAAAGGAAACGCCTGCTAGGCTGTATCCCACCGAAACGGGTGATATTTTGGTGGAGACAGAGGAAAAGCTGCGCGCTGTTACCCCCGGGCAAGCGGCTGTTTTTTATCAAGGCGATGCCGTAGTAGGCGGCGGAACTATTTTGTAATGAAAATATTTCTCATTTTATGATAAACCCCCGGAGCAATCCTCCGGGGGTTTATTTGCTTTGATGCAATTAGTCGTATTTAAACAACTCGTTAATGGCAGCGGTCATCACGTTGTAACCGGCTTCCAAAGCGGCGGCAGGACCAACCTCACCGACCATCTCCTCAACAACGTCAAGAGCGGAGTCAATCTGCGGGCTGAACCGCGTTGCCTGGATGTTGGCATAGGGAAGCTGATATTCCTTCATCATTTCGTAGGACTCTTCGTCGCGGAAAAGACCTTTCAGGAACAGATCGG
>DUUG01000171.1 GCA_012841675.1 Clostridiales bacterium | reverse complement strand
GTTCGCTTCGTTCCGGAAGGGAGCTTTGTCTTTCCTTTGGCAAGATGCCCCCTTGCGCGGGCGGCCAGAACGCCGCAGGCCGCGGCCGCGCCAATGGTCACGCCGCAAATGGCACCTGCCGCCACGATTTCCGGCGAAAACCCCTTTAAAAACAGAAGCCACGCAAGGGAAATACCGAATATCAATTTGCCGCTGGCCTCGACGATTTGAGAAATCGCAGTGGGTGCCATCTGGCCCATTCCCTGGAAATAGCCCCGAAAGGCCGCCATGACGGCCACAAAAAACGTCGTCGGCGCCAGTGCCGCCACAGCATACCAAGCCGGTTCGCTGCCTGCAAAATTGGCAAATGGCTTGGCAAGAATCAGCAAAAGTATGGTTCCGCTGGCGCCGATGGCCGCAAACAAACCCACCGCCATGCGCAAAAGCCCGGCGGCCTCTTGGGTTCTGCCGAAGCTTTTCCGGCCGGCCACCATTCTTGCAAGCGCCATGGGAAGCCCCGACACAGCCACTACCGTGACCACGCCAAACACCTGATAGGCAAGGCTGAAATAGCCCATGCCCTCTCTGCCGATTAAGTTGGCAAGCGGCACTTTAAATAAAAACCCCAGAATTTTACATATGATATTGGCGCCGGACAGTATAGCCGCGCCATAGACAAAACCTCTCTGCTTTTTCATTGCCCCACACCCAAATTCGCCATTTTGGGAATCCTCCGGCCTTAGCCAACAATTCCATGCAAATTCAGTATATGTGCAGGACAAGCACCGTTAGAACGACAAACTCCGTCATCCAAACAGTTGCGGTTTAACAATTTTCTCAAACTGTCTTTTTAATTTTGGCCAATCGATGGTGGTAAATGCGCCGTTTTCGTAGAGAATTTGTCCGTCTACCATAGTAAGGCAAACATCCGATCCGTTGGCGACGTATACCGTGGCCGAAAGGGCGTTGTGGCAGGGCACCATCCCCGGACGGTCTAAGGACAAAACAATTACATCGGCGCAAGCGCCTTCCAAAATAACACCCGTTTCGCCCTGGCGCCCCTGCGCCCTCGCACCGTTTACGGTTGCCATAGTAAGCGCTGTTTCCGCATTGACTAGAGCGGCGTCTTCGTGGACGCCTTTGTGCAAAATAGCCGCCAGTTTGATTTCCTCAAACAAGTCTAGGTTGTTGTTGCTTGCCACGCTGTCCGTTCCCAGCGCCACATGGATGCCCGCTTGTAAGAACTTGGGCACCGGTGCGACTCCGCTGGCAAGCTTTAGATTCGATACGGGGTTGTGGGCAATGCTGACCTTGCGCTCGGCTAACAAAGAAATATCCTCGTCGGTTAGAAACACACAGTGAGCCGCCAAAGACCGTTCGGTTAAAAGCCCCGCTTCATCCAAAACCTGCGCCGGCGTTTTTCCGTATTTGGCCACACAGGCGTCATGCTCGGACCTGGTTTCCGACAGATGGAACTGAAGCCCTATTCCCTTCTCCGCCGCAAACTCCGCCACGGCTTTCCACGCGTCAAAGGCAGAGGTGTATTCCGCGTGTACTGCCGCATCCACCCGAATCCGGCCGCAAGCGGCATTGTGCCACGTTTCATACAAGGAAATTGCCTCGGCAAAGCGCACATTCTCTTTTGTAAAGGGCGCGCTCTGATCCCATGTGACGGCCCTGGATAAATTGGCGCGGATCCCCGTTTCGGCCACGGCGCGGGCAATGCCGTTACAGAAAAAATACATGTCCGAAACGGATGTGGTGCCGGAAGCAATCGCTTCGGCAATGCCTATTTTGGCGCAAATCTCCACGCATTCCTCGTTGAGCCTGGCCTCTACGGGGAAAACATGCTCAAACAGCCACGTTTGCAAGGGATAATCGTCGGCATAGCCCCTAAGAGCCGCCATAGGCAGGTGCGTATGGGCGTTTACAAGCCCCGGAAGCAAAAGCTTGCCCTCGCCGGAGATAATCCGCTTGGCTGATACCCCCTCGGGAAGCTTTTCGCCCACAAACACAATCTTGCCATCCTCTACCAAAACGCTTCCTTTTTGAATAAAACCGTGCTTTTTCGTCATGGAGAGAATGGAAATATCCTTAAACAGAACGCTCATGTTATTCCTCCGCTTTCTCTGCCGGCGGGAGAAGGGCAATGGCCGTCTCCATTAAGGCGCAGAACCTCTCGGCACTGGCCGCTCCGGCTTCGGCCACTTCTTCTTCGGTGATCTGGCTTTGCCCGGCCATGCCGGCCGCCAAATTGGAAATCAACGAAACGCCTAAGATTTGCATCCCCATCTGCCGCGCCACAATGGCCTCCGGCACTGTTGACATGCCGACGGCATCGGCGCCCAAAGTGCGTGCCATGCGGATTTCCGCCGGCGTTTCGTATTGGGGCCCGGGGAAGAACATATACACGCCTTCCCGCAGGCGGATCCCCTGCTTTCTTGCGGCCTTGCGCAGCACATGGCCCATGGCAACGGAATACGTTTCCGTCATATCAAAAAAGCGCGGGCCTGCCAGATGGTTTTCCTTCCCTCGGACGGGGCTTTCCGTAAACATCTTGATATGGTCGGTTATAAGCATTAAATCGCCCCGGGCAAAAGTAAGGTTAACGCCGCCGGCCGCATTGGTTAAAATCAGGCGTTTAGCCCCCCACAGGGCCAAAATCCGAAGGGGATCCGTCACTTCGCTCATGGAATAGCCTTCGTAATAATGGAGCCGCCCCTGCATAACAGCAACATTCTTCCCCGCCAATTGCCCCAAAAGCAGCCGCCCGGCATGGTACGGCGCAGTAGAAGGCTTAAACCCCGGAATTTTGTCATACGGGATGACGGCCGCTGGTTCCACCCGGTCCGCAAGGCTTCCAAGCCCGGAACCAAGCACCAATACAAGATCCGGCGCAAAGTCCGGCGCGGCTTCTCTTATGGCGCGCACGCCTTCTTCTAACATGGTTCGTTTATCCATCTAGCTACCTCCTATGTCGGCAGAAAGGTGTGGTTTTTTCTGATGGGCCTTCTTGGCAAATGCTTGTCTAGTCTTTTATAACTGGCTTGTCCAAAGGCAAGCAACGCCCAAAGCCCAAACCAGCAAAGGGAACGAAAACAAGGCGGCGCCGCGGTACGATTGTCCGCATATGCCGCCTTGCCGCTTATTCTTCTTCAGACTGGGGCTCTTCCTGGAGCTCCTCCGTTTCCGGTTCAACAGGTGCCTGTTCCGCAGTTTCGTCATTTTCATCGGTCGGCACTTCCGGCTCTTCCGCTTTGTCTGTCTCGGGTGCAGGCTCAGCCTCAAACGCCACGCCGCAGTGTCCGCAGTATGCCTGATCCATTTCAGAGGTATTGCCGCAAGCTTTACAGTATTTGCGATTTTTGGAACGGGCCTTTTTTTCCTGCAGATCTTCTAATCCCGCCAGTTTCCGGTCGATTTCTGTGAGCAGCTCGTCAATCCGGCTTTCTTCCACCGGCTTGTTCTGGTGGGCGGCATGCATCAGCTTGCCGACCTCTTTGTACAAAGCATCGACCTCACCTTTCAGCTCATAAATCTGGTATTGTAGCTTGGTAGTTTCAACAAAGCGTTCCGCCGTTTTGGCCGCCTTATCGGCCGCTTTCACTGCCGCTTGCCCGGCTTGCGACGCTGTTGCTTTTACCTTTGCAATAATATCATCCGTTTTCATAGGGCTTCACTCCTTCCCACTCATACGAGCTTCCTATATTTCCCATTATAGCATTCCCTAAGGGCTTATACAAGGCCTATTGTTGAAAAAAGCGGTTAATTCTGCTTTTCCTGCCAAAATTTCCTCTATTTTCTGACTATAATTTTCGGCAAATTTGGGGTTAATTATGCGCCGGAAACGTTGATTTTTGGAAACCAGCTTCGTTGTCGCGCCTGCGCCGCAAGCCACCACAGGAAGCACTTCTTCCATCATATAGATATTGTATAGGCAAGGAGTTCCGTTGCGCTCATACCCGATGTTTTCAAAGCTGCCGCCCATGTATTTCTGGCGGTAAAGGTAATACGGGTTATAGCCTTCTCGCTGTAAAATGGCCTGCCCGGCAGACAGCATAGCCCCAAGGGTTTCTCTTGCTTCCTGTTCGGCAAAATTGGCCCATTGGGCACCTCTTTTTAAAGCAAGGGTGTGCACGGTGATGTTGTCCGGCTTCAAAGAAACGGCGGTTTCAATGCTTTTGGCAAAACCCTCCGGTGTATCTTTGGGAAGGCCGGCGATAAAATCCATATTCACAAGAAGGTTCGGCCCATGTTTTTTCACAAGCTCATACGCCTTAATGGCTTCTT
>DUUG01000170.1 GCA_012841675.1 Clostridiales bacterium | reverse complement strand
TTAAGCTCAAAGGGACGTTCATGCATGGGATAAACCGCGACATAAATCGTTTCTCCGGGGAGGAACCTCGCATGGTCAGAAAGAGCCGATATGGTTAACTTAGCGGGCTTGTTGCAGCAAACCACTTTGGGACGAACCTGCAAATGCAGTTTTGCAACTTTATGCTTTAATCCTTGCATCATAAAAAGAACCTCCTATGCCACTTTTGCTGTTGCGGATCATGATGTAAAGTATAGCATGAATACTTGTCAACGGCAAGAACTTCATGAAATCTGCAAAAGGCATAAAGTATTTTTGAACAGAATACGACATAACGGTAAAAATAAATAAATTCTGAAAAGAGCTTGCCTTTTACAGGAATATCACATATAATTTACATATAACCTTATAAGGAGCAGAGAGTTTTGAACATCACTTGGGCCCTTGTTTTATTGGCACTTGCTTACTTATTTACATTTTTTACAGGCTTTAACGGGGGCAATGTGTTGGCAACATTGCTGGCTTCGCATGCTATGAAACAGCGTTCGGCGCTACTTCTTGCCGCCTTGGTGCAGCTTGTATCTCCCCTTATGTTGGGTATGGCAGTGGCAAAAACCATGGGCAGCGACATTATACATCCAAATTATTTTCTAGAAGCCCCGCCGCATCAAGCGTGGTCGTTCCTTTGCGCGGGGTTTGTTGCCTGCATTATTTTTATCTTTGTTTCATGGAAAACGGGCATTCCCATCAGTGCGTCCCATTCGCTTATAGGCGGGCTGTTAGGGGCGGGGGTTGCGGCTTTTGGTTTTGCAGCGGGAAACTGGGAGAAAATTGCGGTAAAAGTTATTCTTGCCATGATTTTGTCACCGCTTGCATCTTTTGTAATCGGATTTATTTTCATGAAAATAGTGCGTTTTTTTGCTGCCCGTGCCACGCAGAAAGCAGACAGCGTAATCACTTGGATGCAACGTGGCAATATGGTATTGCTGGCGGCATTTCAAGCGTCTAATGAAGCGCAGAAATCCGTCGGCGTCATTTTTTTAGTGATTATGATTGCCGCGCCTTCCTTGCAAAGCATACCGGGATTGACGGTTTATGCTGCGCTTTCCTCCGCGTTGGTGCTTTCGGCGGGGCTTATGCTGGGCGGCCTTCGAATTGCTCGAACAGTGGGCTTTGGCATCTACCGCATCAGACCGGTGCATTCTCTTGCATCACAATTGGCGTCGTCTCTTGTGCTTGTGACTTCAACCCTTATGGGATCGCCTGTCAGCCCTAGTCAAATTGTCTCCTCTTCCATTGTTGGCGTGGGAACGGCGTTCCGGCCATCGGCTGTCCGTTGGGATGTGGCATTAAGGATTGTCAGCACTTGGTTTACAACGTTACCTATATCGGCTTTGGGCGGAGCGGGCCTGTATTATCTGTTGTCCTGGGTTGTATCATTTTTGATGTAGTTAGGGCAAGAAAGGAGATCCTTATGGGATTGTTTAAGAAAAAGAAAAAATCGAATTTTTTTACCATGCTGCATTCTCAGATGGATGCCGTAACAGAAGGAATGTCCTGCTTATATGAGTACTGCAAAACCGGGGACGAGGCATTGGGCGATAAGGTGATCGCATGGGAAAAGGAAGGCGATAAGCGTCGCCGCGAATTAATCGATGAAATCAACCATACGTATCTGACGCCCTTTGACAGGGAGGATTTGTTTGACCTGTCGCGTTTAATTGACGATTTACTCGACTATGCCGCTGCCACGGTGGACGAACTGCGGCTTTATATGATCCAGGCAAACGAGGAAGTCTGCCTTTTGGTAGAACAGCTTGTAAACATGTCGGAATGCCTGCGGGCTTCCATTTCTTATATGGAAAAGCGCCGCGATATTGCCAAGGAAGAAGCGCTTAAGGCCAAAAAACTGGAAAATGTCATCGGCCGTTTATGCAGAGAGTCCCTTGCCAAATTGTTTGAACAGGACGATTATCACATCATCTTTAAATATCGGGAGGTATACCGCCATCTGAATCGCTCGTCCGACATTGGAGACGCGGTTGCCGATCTGATTATGAATATCATTGTTCAAATGTAATGGAGACAGGGCTTAGTCGTAACACGATTTATATTGACTTTTACGGTGGAAAATGCTATAATATATACGTTTCCGCTAAAAGCGGAAGTGTCTGGGCCTTTAGCTCAGTTGGTTAGAG
>DUUG01000014.1 GCA_012841675.1 Clostridiales bacterium | reverse complement strand
CAGACCGAAATATCGAAAGAAATTCCTGCGCCGCTGCAAGGAAGCGGGGATTGTGGGTGTTAAAATTGATTTTCTCGAAAGCGAAAGCCAAGCGGCCATTCATTTCTACCGGCAGATGCTAGAGGATGCGGCGGAAGAGCAGCTTATGGTCATCTACCATAATCCCAACAAGCCCACAGGCTTGGCTCGAACGTATCCTCACCTACTTAACCGGGAAGCCGTGCGCGGCATGCAAAGCGATTGCGATCCAGAGGACAATGTGATTCTTCCTTTTACGCGCTTTGTCGGCGGCGACGCTGACTACACGCCCTTCTGCTTTTCCGTGCCGGAACGGAAGGGAAAAGCGACCATGGGACATATGCTGGCCAATACGGTGATTTTTCAGTCCTCGTTGCTGACCATTTCCGAACATCCGGCCCATCTTATCGACCATATTGCGGTGGATTTTCTGCGTTTGCTTCCGGTGTTCTACGATGAAACGCGGGTTTTGCCCGGTTCTTTGCCCGGCGAAAAGGCAATTTTCGCCCGAAAAAGCGGCGAAAGCTGGTTTTTTGCTTTGCAGCAGGGGCCGGATCAGAAGGGAAATCAGACCATTTATCTGGACTTCCTCGATAAAGACGCAGAGTATGATTTAACACTTTTTACAGACGATCCCAACGATACAAACAAGCTGATTCGGAACGAAATAACGGTTAAAAGAGGCGACCAGGTGACCTTTTATGTGCCGCAAAACGGCGGCGCGGCGGGAATATTCCGGTTGAAACGAGACTGATTTGCCGTTTGGCAAAAGGGCGCTTAAATAGGTGCCTTTGCTGTCTGCAAGCACGCAATATGCCCTGGGTGAAAGATTGCTAAGCAAAAGAGAAATTAATAGCAAAAAAAGCCTGCTTCGGAACCCCTCCAGCAGGCTTTTTTCATATGGCGGGGCTATGTGCAAATAAATAAGTACAAGACCATGTAACTTGCCAAGCAATAGGCGGACAGTTCACAAAAGTCCCCACCGTGTTCGATTCTAGATATGGCAAAACCTCCGGCCGGCCTGCGAAAGCCTATTTTCCGGAGTTATGCAGATAAAAAAATACGCTTGATTTGCATTGTTCACGAATTATCTATCGAATTATTGCTTTAGATGTTGTATAATACGGGCATAAATATTGCAGGATATCTGCAGGATACTTTTTGGTAAAAAGCAATTTATTGCGTAGAGTGGCAATATACTGCAGGTATAAGGCAATATACCGCAGTAAATTTGCGTTTTACTACGTAAAACTGCAAAATCCCATATTGTAAGGAGTGTAGCATATGAAAACGGCGATAACAGCGATAACAGCCCAAGAAATTCTGGATTCACGCGGGAATCCCACCTTAACCGCCACAGTTTGGTGCGGCAATGTTTCGGGATCGGCTGCTGTTCCTTCCGGCGCCTCCACCGGCCGATATGAGGCGCATGAGCTTCGCGACAACGACCCTAAGCGGTATAATGGCAAGGGCTGCCTGACGGCGGTGGCCAATGTGGAAGAAAAAATTGCCCCGGCTCTTTTAGGGGAAGACGTTACCAATCAGGCACGGCTTGACCGGCTTATGTGTGAGCTGGACGGCACAGAGAACAAAACCAATTTGGGCGCCAACGCCATTTTGGCCGTTTCTCTGGCGGCGGCCCGGGCGGCAGCCAATGTGACCGGGTTAAGTCTGGCTCGGTATTTAGGCGGCGTGGCCGGTGGTCGGTTCCCCGTTCCCATGATGAACATTTTAAACGGCGGCGCCCATGCGGACAACAACCTAGATATTCAGGAGTTTATGATTGCGCCTGTAGGCGCTTCCAGCTATGAAGAGGGGCTCGTCTGGTGTGTGGAGATTTACCACAAGCTAAAATCCATTCTGAAAAGCCGCGGCCTTTCCACTGCTATCGGAGACGAAGGCGGCTTTGCTCCCAACCTGCGCAAGGATGAGGACGGTTTGAAGCTGTTAGTCGAGGCCATTACGGCTGCCGGTCGCGAGCCGGGCAAAGAGGTTGCCATTACGTTGGATGCGGCCGCTTCCGAGTGGGCGCAGGAGGACGGAACGTATTTCCTGCCCAAATCCAAAAAGCAGTTAAGCCCTGCCCAACTTCTCCGCTATTGGCGCTTTTTGACGACTCATTATCCCATTGTCTCCATTGAAGACGCAGCAGGCGAGGACGATTGGGAAACCTGGCAGAAGCTGACCGAACGGCTTGGCGGTGAGATCATGCTGGTCGGCGACGATTTGTTTGTTACGAATCCTGATCGCCTGACCCGCGGCATCGAGCAAAAGGCTGCCAACGCGGTTTTGATTAAGGTCAACCAGATTGGCACCTTGTCTGAAACCCTTGAGGTTATCTACCGTGCCAAGGAAGCAGGCTTTGATGTCATCATCTCCCACCGTTCGGGCGAAACAGAGGATACGTTTATTTCTGACCTGGCTGTGGCCGTTAACGCCGGATTTATTAAGACGGGTGCTCCCTGCCGCGCAGAACGAACTGCTAAGTACAACCGGCTGCTTGAGCTAAGCAAAGCGGCCAAATAGCAAGCCCAAGGCCAGAAAGGATATTTTTTCCTGACCGTTCTTGCAAAGGGCGAAGACTTTGGGTATAATTAATCGCATACGTATGCGGAGGTGCAGCAAATGAAAAGTCTTTTAGTATTACAAGCGGCGACAGAAACGGCAGCCGCCGGTCAGCAGTTACAGCAGGGTTTCCCTTGGCAGACGCTGGTTACCCTTGCCTTGCTGTTTGCCATTTTCTATTTTTTAATTATCCGCCCTCAGAAAAAGCGTGAGAAGCAGATGTCCGAACTGCGCAACTCTCTGGAAGTGGGAGATGAGATTGTCACCATCGGCGGCATTTGCGGCAAAATCGTCAATGTGAAGGATGATACCATAACGATTTTGTCCGGCGAAAGCAAGCTAAACTTTCTAAAGAGCTCGATTGCTTCCGTCACTAAGGCCGACGAAACGGAAGAAGAATAAGTCGATCTTGTTATGGTCATACCTGCCCGCCTTTCCGCATATAGTTATGCCGGGGAGGTGGGACAGGTATGCGAATTAAACAGGCGTCCGACGGGCCGGGCGTTCCCCGGTATTTCCTTTTTATGTTCCTTTGCACATTGGCAGGAACGGTTATGGCGCTTCTCATTCTGGCCATATTTTCGTTCCTGATCATCAAAAGCGGCAGTTTTCAAGCGTACTTTAAGCCGGCGATTACTGTTGCCATGATAGCCGGTGGGTTTTTGTCTGGGTTCATGGCAGCGCGGGGGCTTCGGAAAAACGGACTGGCCACGGGGCTTTTTGCCTCAATCTTATGCCTATGCCTTCTCTGGCTTTTGTCGCTTCTGGGCGATAGGGGACAGGGGATGGCATTTCTGATGCCCAACCTATTATGCATGATCGGCGGGCTGGGCGGTGGCATTCTCGGCGTCAATCTGAAACAATAGCTAAGAGTTTGCAATGCCCCACAAAGGTCACGGCTTGACCAAAACGGCCTTTGTCGCCGTT
>DUUG01000169.1 GCA_012841675.1 Clostridiales bacterium | reverse complement strand
CCGCCGGCACCGTTTTATATAGCACACTTTCAAAAATACGCGCGTCCATAGGCAATCTCCTTTTCTATCGTAACATCCTTCATTATTGTATCACTTTTTCATCCGGTAAACAAGCATAAAAATGGGAATGCCGCCCGCGGCGGGGCGGCAAACCAAAGATTAAAAAGCAAATTTGCCTACAATGCGCGCAGGATTTCCAAGGCCGGTGCCGGAATACGGCCCAGATAGTCGGGCCCGATATTGAGTAGATAGTTAATATTCCGGTCATTTAGGTGCTTTTTCAGCCGGCGCACCTCTTCCACAGGCTTCCAGTTGCTGTCAAAGGACTTATAGCCCCACGTGTCGTTTAAGGTGGCAGGCGTTTCAAACAGACCGCCTGTCATAACTTCCTCGGGGATTTCGTTGTCGCCCAAGGAACGATAGTCGCCCACCCCGTTTCCAATGCGGGAATTGACCAGACAATGGGGCTGATGCTTTTTGACAAGGTCATAAAGCTCTAAGCTCTGTTCCTTTGTTATGTCCGTGGGGGTGTCGAACCAGATAAGGCAAAGAGGGCCGTAGTTGGTCAAAAGCTCGGTTACTTGAGGTTTTATTTTCTTTTCAAAGCAAAGGGTGTAATTTTTCGAGGCGTTGTCAGGAAAGTCCCAGTCGTTGGTCCAGCTTGTGCCGGCATTGGGCGTTGTCCGACTGTAACCGCCGCCGTGAGGCTCGTGCCAGTCTATTTCCTGGGAATAGTAAAGGCCAAGCTTTAACCCGTGCTTTTGACAGGCAGCGGCCAGCTCGCCAATGACATCGCGGCCAAAGGGCGTGGCATCTACCACATTGTAGGAATCCACCTTGGAGGCGTACATGGCAAAACCGTCATGGTGTTTGGCCGTAACGACCATATACTGCATACCGGCCTGCTTGGCTAGTAGCACCCATTCCTCCGCATCAAAGAAAATCGGGTTGAAAACAGACGCCAACGTGGCATACTCCTTCTGCGGTATGCGGAAACGGGACTGAATCCACTCGCCAATGCCCTCCATCCGCTGTCCCTTCCATTCGCCTGCGGGCAAAGCGTACAGCCCCCAGTGGATCATCAGGCCAAACTTTGCCTTTCGGAACCATTCCATTGCATGCATGGCATAAGCCTCCTTGAGTACAGTTTTGAATCTATCATATTTGTTCAAGGAACGTTTGTCAAGAAGCATAGCTTGCCTGTTCTCAACGTAAACAAACCGGAAAAGCAGCGCTTTTCCGGTTTGGCATTATGGGTTAAGAACATAAATAATACAATTGCGCCGGCCGTGGGAAACGGCTTCTGCATAGCTTGCCTTAAACAGGTCCACTATGTTGCCTTTTATGCCGCCGCCTACATCATGGGCGTAGGCCGGACCGTACGTCCAAGACTTGCCGTCTACCGAGGTAATATAGACAAGGCTTCCAAGAGGAATAACGCTTGGATCCACCGCAATGGTCTTGCCCGGAATGGCGGGGTTGCCTGTGGCCGTTTTAGGATTCGGCAAAGAGGAATAATATGCCACAGATTCGCCGTTAATCTTCTTTTTGAAAGTATACGTTTGGCCGCCTGCGGTTGTGATGGTATCTAAGTCCGGTGGCGTAGGCTCTGCCGGTGCTGTTGTGGTTGCCTTAGTCGTCGTCTTTGTGGTTACTGTGGTCGTCGATTTGGTGGTGGCTTTGGTAGTTGCCTTGGTGGTAGATTTGGTAGTAGCCCTAGTGGTGGCGGGCCGGTCCTTAGTTCCAATCCAAATAATATGGTCTCTAGGCTCGGAAACTAACGACGAGTCTATCACCCGATGCTCGGAAAGGGTTCCGTTACGCAAAGTCTGCACCATGGTTATCTGCCGCTGACCCGGCCTTCCCTCCTGCACCACCTTCTCCTCGCCTTTGTAAAGGGTAGGAGTGGGAGTTACGACGGTTTCGAAGGGGATTTCGACCATAAGCTCCTGTGTTTCTTCGGTTACCCGAATCACAATGATTTCCATTTGCTCCAGCAAACCGCTGTTGCCGTTGGGAAACACCTCGTCATTTTCGCCAAGGACAATTCCGGCTTCCTCTAAAACGTCAAAGACAGTGACTTGGGAAGTCGTGACGGGTTTTTCTTCGCCGTCGCATTTGAGAATTACCGTTTTCGTTCCGCTTGTAACGGGAGCCCCCGTAAATTCAGGCGGAATCTCTGACGCTTCGGAAACAAAGGAAGTTTCCGCTCTGT
>DUUG01000168.1 GCA_012841675.1 Clostridiales bacterium | reverse complement strand
GGTTTTGCCCGGCGAAGCCACCGCCGCGCCAATGGCCGCTCCCAAACCAAATCCCATGGTGCCTAATCCGCCGGAGGTGAAGAACGTGCGGGGCTTTTCAATGGGAAAGAATTGGGAGGCCCACATTTGATGCTGCCCTACCTCGGTAGTCACCAGAGCTTCGCCCTTGGTGATTTCCCATGCGGTGGTAATGATTTTCTGCGGGAAAACGTCCTTCATCTTGGGCTTTTGCGGCGGATACGCTTGTATCCACTCCATCACCTTTTCGTGCCATTCGGGACGGTGCATTTTGGTAAGGCGGCGGTTGAGAGCTGCCAGAATATCCCGAATATCGCCGGAAACCGAGTGGGCGGCCCGGATGTTCTTGTTGATTTCCGCCGGATCAATGTCCAAATGTAGAATTTTGGCATTGGGCGCAAAGGTTTTGGGATTGCAAATAACCCGATCGGAAAAGCGAGAACCGGCGGCAATTAGCAAATCGCATTCGGAAACGGTCAAAGACGAAACCTTCGAGCCGTGCATTCCGATCATCCCGAGGAACATAGGATGGGAGGAGGGGAGAGCACCCGTTCCCATAAGCGTCAAGGAGAAGGGGGCACCCGTTAACTCCTGAAACGCCGCCAGCTCATTGGATGCGTCAGCGGAAATAATTCCGCCGCCGGCCAGTATCATGGGCCGTTTGCTTTCCATGATCATGCGCGCCGCTTCTTCCAACTCGGCCTCGGAAACAGGTTCGGCCAAAGCGGCCGGGGAAGTGTATTCGCCCGGCGTGTAATCCCAAAGTGTATTCGTAATATCCTTTGGAATGTCAATGAGAACCGGACCCTTCCGACCGGAGGAGGCAAGCTTAAACGCGTCGTGTACGGTTTTGGCCAAATCGGCCACATCTTTCACAATGTAATTGTGCTTAGTAATGGGCATGGTAATGCCGGCGATGTCCACCTCTTGAAAGCTGTCTTTTCCAAGAAGGGGAACGGACACGTTACCGGTAATCGCTACCATGGGGATGGAATCCATGTAGGCGTTGGCAATCCCGGTTACTAGGTTGGTGGCTCCCGGGCCGGATGTGGCAATGACGACGCCCGTTTTTCCGCTGGCTCTGGCATAACCGTCGGCCGCGTGGGCAGCGTGTTGCTCATGGCAGGTCAGAATGTGCCGAATTTTGTCCTGCCTTTTAAAAAGCGCATCGTAAATAAACAGAACGGCGCCGCCGGGAAAGCCAAAGACCGTATCAACGCCCTGCTCGATAAGGCAAGAAACTAAAATATCTGCTCCTGTCATCTGCATAGTGCTTCTCCTTTTCTTGGAATTATTAGGCAAGCGGGTATGAAAAAACCTCCGTCTCAAACCAGCTAAGCTGTAAGAGACGAAGGCAATGCTCCGCGGTACCACTCTTATTGGCGTATAGGTATAATACGCCCTCTTTCCACCGTCAGATTAACGGTTATTTCTATAACGGGAAATGCCCGGAATCAGCCTACTTTGCAGTTATTATACATGATAAAGAAGTCCTGCATTTGGGTGATCTGCTCAGGGGTGAGATTCGGCTTGGCTTCGTACCGCACATCGCACCATCACGGCGGCTCTCTGAATCGAGTGGCCAAACGTACTGTTCCCCGTCACTGCATTTAAAATTTGATATTGAACAGTATTATAGCTATTGAATGGAGAACTGTCAAGGGGTAATGGAGCGAATTAGGAAAGATTTGCATATTCATACAAAATAATAAAATAATTTTGCATTTGCTTGGTTAGGTAAAACAAGCATAAAACCTATTTGTCCGTCATATTGGCCCGTATGGACCGATATTCCTGCACCGTCAGCCCCGTGTATTGCTTGAAAAGTCGGCTTAAGTAGTTCTGATCGGTGATGCCGACCTGCGCTCCGGCATCTTTCAAACTGTTGTTGTGGGCAAATACGAGATTTTTCACTTTTTCCATTTTCACTTGACTTATATAAGATACCAATGTCTGTCCAACGGTTTCACGGAAAATTTTGCTTAAATAACCGGGGCTAAGATCAAGCTCTTCCGCAATGGCCGCTACGCTGATTTTTTCATGCATGTGCGCTTGCACATATTGCATCGCTTTGCGACAGTAAATATCGGCCCCCGACGGCAAATCTTTTTTCAATGAGAAGACGGCTGTCTGAATAGAAATTGCCGTAAGCTCAGCCAGAAGCGAGAATACCGCACTGGCACAGCGAAGATTTTTGGCCGGACTTAGAGAAGCTTCTGCCCGGATTATATGCGCCAAATGCTGATT
>DUUG01000167.1 GCA_012841675.1 Clostridiales bacterium | reverse complement strand
ATGTGGACGGGAAGGTGTTTTTCACCGTAGAGGGCAAAAAGCCCCGCCCCGGCGATTTTGTGACTGTGTTGGTGGAGGAATTGTTTGACGGATGTCCCATAGGCCGTGCACTTTAGGTGTTTCTGTGCGACTTTGGCAGGAAAGGAATCAACGTGTATGACACTTGCAAATAAAATAA
The DNA here is from genome assembly GCA_012841675.1 of Clostridiales bacterium. GTDB lineage: Bacteria > Bacillota > Clostridia > Oscillospirales > QAMX01 > DUUG01. Next base: position 1,903 of record DUUG01000167.1, on the reverse strand, counting down.
CGGTATTTCGTTTGATGATCATTCCTTTTTTTATGGTATTTTGTCTTTTAAGCGGTCCTGATAAAAGTATTTGGTGGGATATTTTGGCCTTTGTTACCTTCGGGATGGCTACGATTTCCGACAAATTAGACGGGTATATTGCCAAAAAATATAACCAAATTACAGATTTCGGGAAAATTATGGATCCTCTGGCCGATAAGCTTTTGGTGTTCGCCGCTTTGGCCATTTTCACCGGACGGAACGATATGCACAGTGTGATCCTTTGGATTATTATTGCCCGTGAGCTGGCGATAACGTCCTTCCGCGTAATATGTGCCGGAAAAGGCACCATTGTGGCGGCGGCGTTCTCCGGAAAGTTGAAAACCGTTGTTCAGCTTGTGGCCATTTTGATTATACTGGCATTGCCGTTGTTTTCGGCCATTGGGCTTACCCTTCCGACGGAGGCGGCGATTTGGATTAAGCGGGCGCTTTCGTGGCTGATGGCGGCGGTGACCCTTTGGTCAGGGATGGATTACCTCATAGCCAACCGCGCACTGATTACAACGAAATAAAATGAACCTACCCCGCAAGGAGTTTTTCTAAATGAGCATAGTATTATATAATTCCATGACCCGCAAAAAAGAACCTTTTGTCCCGGCAGGCGACTGCGCCACCATTTACGGCTGTGGTCCCACGGTTTACAATCTTTTCCATATCGGCAATGCGCGGATGTTTGTGATTTATGACGTGCTGCGCCGCTATTTGGAATACCGCGGCATTCCCGTCAAGGCGGTACAGAATTTTACCGATATAGACGATAAAATGATCCGCCGGGCCGCCGAAGAAAACACAACGGTGGCAGCTATTGCGGAAAAATATATTAACGAGTATTTTACAGATGCCGACGGCCTTAACATCCGCCGTGCGGACGCATACCCGAAAGCCACGGAAAACATTGATGAAATCCTCAAGTTGATCCAAACGCTGATAGATAAGGGGCATGCCTATGAGGTAGACGGAGATGTATATTTCCGCGTCAAGAGCTTTGACGAATATGGCAAGCTTTCCCATCAGCCGTTGGATGAACTGGAATCCGGCGCGCGGATTGATGTGGATGACCGAAAGGAAAACCCCTTGGATTTTGCCCTTTGGAAAAAGTCTAAACCGGGTGAGCCGGCATGGCCATCCCCCTATGGGGAGGGGCGCCCCGGCTGGCATATCGAGTGCTCGGCCATGGTGCGCCGCTATTTGGGCGAAACCATTGATATCCACCTGGGCGGGCAGGATCTGGTTTTCCCCCATCACGAGAACGAAGTGGCACAGAGCGAGGCGGCACACGGGCATCCTCTGGCACGGTTCTGGATTCACAACGGCCATGTGAACGTTGACAATAAAAAAATGTCCAAATCCCTCAACAACTTTTTCATGGTGCGGGATGTAGCGGCAAAGTATGACTATGTAGTCATCCGGTTCTTCCTGATTTCTGCGCATTATCGCGGGCCGATTAACTATTCGATGGAAATGATGGAGCAGTCTAAAAGCGCATGGGCGCGCATTACTACTTGCTATGAAAATCTCCAGTTTTTGCAGAAGGGGCAAAACCCGGTAACACTTCCTGCCGATGCCGAGCAAATAGAGGCCCTTGGCGCCTTCCGGGAGCAGTTTATCACCGCCATGGACGATGATTTGAATACGGCAGACGGGTTGGCCGCCATTTTCGATTTGGTGCGCCACATTAATACGGTAACGTCTTCCGGGGAAGCCGTATCCGGTTCGTTCCTGTTAGCGGCTAAGGCCATGCTGGAAGAACTTTGCGGTGTTTTAGGCTTGTCCCTTCGCAAAGCCGTAGAATCTGCTTCGGAGTTGGACGCGGAAATTGAAGCACTGGTAGAACAGCGGCAGGCGGCCCGCCGCGCTAAGGATT
>DUUG01000166.1 GCA_012841675.1 Clostridiales bacterium | reverse complement strand
GCGGCTTAACGTATTCAGAAGCAACAACCATATTTATGCACAAATTATTGATGATGAATCCGGTCGGACGCTTGTGTCAGCGTCAACCACAGAAAGCTCCTTCGAGGGTAAAGGCGGCAACAAGGAAGCTGCCCGCGCCGTTGGGAAGCTGGTCGGTGAGCGCGCCAAAGCAGCAGGGATCACGGCCGTTGTATTTGACCGCGGCGGCTATCTCTACCATGGTCGTGTGAAAGAGCTGGCAGAGGGCGCTCGCGAGAGCGGCCTGATGTTCTAACGAGAGGGGATGAGGAAAAGCATGACTTTAAAGGTTGATCTTTCTAATATCGAGCTCGAAGAACGCGTTGTTTCCATTAACCGTGTTTCGAAAACGGTTAAAGGCGGCCGCACGATGAAGCTTTCCGCTCTTGTAGTGGTCGGCGATAAAAACGGTCTGGTGGGCTATGGCATCGGCAAGGCAACGGAAACACCCGATGCAATCCGTATAGCAATTGCGGACGCGAAAAAGAATCTGCACCGGGTTACTGTTTCGGATACGACCATTCCCCATGAGGTAATCGGCAGGTATGGCGCCGCAAGGGTACTTCTGAAGCCCGCCCCCAAGGGAACTGGCGTTATTGCCGGTGGCCCCGTGCGTGCGGTTATGGAAATGGCCGGTATTCGCGATATACGTACAAAATCTCTGCGCAGCAACAACCCCAAAAACGTGGTATGCGCCGCGATGGAGGGCCTGAAAATGCTGAAAAACGCCGAGGAGGTTGCACGGCTTCGCGGGAAGACCGTCGCCGAAATTCAGGGTTAAGGAGCGCAATGGCATGAAAAACGTGAAAATTACGTTGATTAAAAGCCTCAACGGGCGGCACGATAAGCACATTGCCACCGCTCACTCTCTTGGCTTAAGGAAAATCAACGATACCACTATCCAACCGGACAATGATGCAACCCGGGGCAAAATTGCCACCATTTGCTACCTCGTTTCGGTTGAAGACGCGGAATAGGGAGGTTGCATTATGAAATTAAATGATTTGGCTCCCGCCGTCGGTTCTGTAAAAGAAGGGAAGCGCAAGGGGCGCGGCATGGGTTCCGGCCTTGGCAAAACGGCCGGCCGTGGACACAAGGGCCAGTGGGCCCGGTCTGGCGGCGGGGTTCGCCCCGGATTTGAAGGCGGCCAGATGCCTCTGTATCGCCGTCTGCCCGCTCGCGGCTTTAACAACAAGTTTGCGACAGTGTATTCAACTGTCAACGTGTCTGCCTTGGAAGCCTTCGAGAACGACACGGTTGTCACGGAAGAAACGTTACTGGAAGCCGGCATTGTGAAAAAGCTGAACGACGGCATTAAAATTCTCGGTAACGGCGAGTTAACGAAAAAGCTGACGGTTCAGGCCTCCGCTTTTTCGCAGACTGCAAAAGAAAAGATTGAATCGGCAGGCGGAAAAGTCGAGGTGATATAAATGTTTAAAACGATGGTGAACGCATGGAAAATCGAAGACCTTCGAAATAAAATCCTCTTCACATTGTTTATCATTTTTATCTATCGCCTAGGCAACGTTATTCCGATTCCTATGATTAGCCAGGAGGGCTTAGCGGCCATGTTCGGCTCCTTTGCCCAATCTGGCAGCACAACCTTTGTCGGTTATCTGAACATGCTCACCGGCGGTAGCTTCCAACAGGCAACGATTTTTGCTCTTTCTATTAGCCCGTATATTACCGCTTCCATTATTGTCCAGCTTTTGACTATGGCGATTCCCGCTTTAGAGCGGATGGTAAAGGAAGGCGGAGAAGAAGGCAGAAAGAAGCAGGCGGCCATCACTCGGTATGCTACGGTCGCGCTGGGCTTAATTCAGGGTTTTGTCTACTATGTGACCCTGTCCCGCTATAATGTTATCATTGATAACAACGTGTGGACAGCGATTATCATTATTATGACGTTCTCTGCCGGTACTGCTTTGGTTATGTGGCTGGGCGAGCTGATTACTAACAAGGGAATCGGCAACGGCATCTCCATGATCCTGTTTGCCGGTATTCTGTCTCGCTTGCCCGCTTATATTTCCAGCGCAATAAACTATCTTTCTACGGCGGAGAACCTTGCCCTTGCGATAACCATCGTTGTGATTATGCTCCCCATGGCTTTAGTCATGGTCGGGTTTGTCGTTTGGGTTAGTGAAGCAGAGCGCAGGCTGCCTGTTCAGTATGCCAAACGAGTAGTAGGCCGCAAGGTCTATGGCGGTCAGGCCAGTTTTATCCCCCTCAAGGTCAATATGACCGGCGTTTTGCCCGTCATTTTTGCCTCCAGTATCGTCAGTATGCCGGCGATTATCGCGTCTTTCTTTGCGCCGCCGGCGGAAGGTTCGTTCTGGGCAGGATTCTTGAAGGTAACACAGGCGCCGTCGCCCGTATATATTATCTTTTATGTTATTTTCATCATCGCATTCTCTTTCTTTTATGCTTACGCGCAGTTTAATCCCATTGAAATTGCCAATAACATGAAGAATAACGGCGGATTTATTCCGGGACTGCGGCCGGGTCGGCCGACGGCGGAATACATCAGCCGCGTGATGAAAAATGTTACGGTTATGGGCGCATTGTTCCTCTCCTTAATCGCCGTTCTGCCGATTTTGCTCAGCGCGCTGGATAAGAACCTCGGCGGTATGGCTTTGGGTGGTACGACGCTTCTGATCGTTGTTGGCGTTGCATTGGAGACCGTCCGTGCGATGGAATCTCAAATGCTCATGCGTCATTACAAGGGATTTTTAGATTAAGGCGTGTTTTATTAAACAGAGAGAAAGAAGGCTATACTATCATGAAAATCATTCTCTTTGGAGCGCCGGGCTCGGGAAAAGGAACCCAGGCTTCGTATATAAGCGAACGCCTGGGTATCCCGGCCGTTTCCACAGGCAATCTAATCCGCGATGCGATTGCCTCGGGCCATGCCAATGGCCCGGCCTTTAAGCGATTTATAGACCAGGGGAAGCTTGTACCCGATGAAATGGTCATATCTTTGCTGGCGGAACGGCTTTCTGAAAAGGAATGCAGCAAGGGCTGTATTCTGGACGGGTTTCCCCGCACGGTGAATCAGGCAGAACGACTTTCGGCAATGGGGTTTGTTCCGGATCTTGTGATTTCCCTCGAAGTACCTGACGAGGTGATTGAAGCAAGGGCGGTTGGCCGTCGAGTTTGTCCTATTTGCGGCCTATCGTACCATTTGACCGATAATAAACCGATCAAAGAAGGCGTATGCGACAAGTGCAACGTTCCCCTTGTGATCCGCAAGGACGATGAGCCGGAAACGGTTCGCAAGCGCCTTCAGGTATTCCACGAGCAGACAGCCGATGTAAAGGCGTTCTATGAAGCATCTGGTCTTGTGCGCAAGATTGACGCCAGCAGTAGCGTCGACAATACGCAAAAGCAGGTGCGAGATATTTTGGAGAGTTATAATGATCAGCATTAAATCCGAACAGGAAATACAGCTGATGCGACAGGCAGGAAAAGCTGCCGCTGCTGCGCGCAATGCCGCTGGCGAGGCTGTCCTGCCGGGTGTAACCACCGCAGAAATCGACCAGGTTGTTCGCCGGGTACTGGCTGC
>DUUG01000165.1 GCA_012841675.1 Clostridiales bacterium | reverse complement strand
TCCCATCCGGCGTAGTCGAGGAATTCCATTGCATCCTCGCAGGAAACCGACCAGTTGGCGCCGGGATAGTTGGTGAAAATAAAGCGATCGCCTATGTATTTGCGCAAAACTTCGGCTTCCATCTTCAAAAGACGGTTGAAAATAAAGGAAAAATACCGCCGGTAATCCAGCCGCATAGCCGGGGACCATCCGCCCTCCGCCGCGTTGACGGGCAGCTTAATTTCGTCAAAATCGTTGTAGACGTTGGACCACATAATGGTAAACCACGCCTTGTTCAGCGCATCAATGGTGCCGTATTTGTTCTTCAGCCACTCTTGGAAACCGACTTCGCATCGGTCATCGTAGCAAACAAAGGGGAAGCCCGGCTCGTTGTCCAGCTGCCATCCGACAATGTTAGGATTGTCGCCCAGGGCCTTGGCCTGTTCTTCCGTTATGCGCCTGGCGTATTCGAGGAAAATTTCGCTGGAAAGGCAATTTCCCTTTCGTCCGCCGAAATCGTAGTCGCCCTGCTCGTTGCCGCCTTTGACTTCGGGGTATTTTTTGTAAAGCCACGGCGGGCAGACGGCCGTTGTGGTACCCATGATGGTTTTAATACCGTATTTTCCGGCCAGATTGACGGCCCGAATCATGGGTTCAAAATGAAATTCGCCTTCCCTCGGTTCATACCAGCTCCAGGCAAACTCCCCCATGCGGACGGTGTTGAAACCCAGCTCTGCCATTTTGGCAAAGTCTTTTTCCCATTGCTCCTCCGGCCACCATTCGGGATAATATGATGAGCCAATATAAAATTCTGTCATACCATCATTTCCTTTCGTATTCCCCGGGAGCGCAAACGCTTACTACCCTTTTACCGGCTCCCGTTTTTCCAGTTCCGACAAGGGCACAAGGGCGACAAAAATGTCCTCCTTGTTCTTGGCGTAGGAAATATAGAGCGTATCGTTCAGAATGCAGGCATGGGGGTAGTGAAACCCGTGCCCTTTGGCCCGGCCCCTGTGCCGCACAAGTTCCGCCGAATGAGCAAGTACAACCGTTTTATCAAAGGTATATCCGTCGTCCGACAGGGAAAGACAGAGCTGGTGCCGCTTATGTCCAAAGTTTCCGATGGCAAATACGCGGCCGCTGGGCAGATTACCCACATTTGTCCGTGCGCCTGTATCGGGAAACTCGGTGTCTGTAATCTCTGTCCAGGTTTTACCTTGGTCAAAGCTGTACTGGGCATGCTGTATGTTAAACTTACTGCGCCACCATCTGATATGTACACCGTCAGACGCTTCATAGGAATACGTGGGCTCGCAGCAGGGAATGCCATACTTTTCTTCAAACTTCCTCCGCCATGTGCGGTACGTTTCTCCATCCGGCAAAGGCCAACCTACCGGATCCATATCCCATTGCGGCATATGGCGCGCATCAGCCAGATAGGAAGCAATTTTCTTGGCAAGCTCACCCCCGTAGGGCGCCTTGGCATACAGCTCTGCATTTTCCGCATGGGGTGTTATTTCACTTAGGTTGGGAATGTTTTCGTTGACCCAGAAAATGGGCCCTAAGCTGCCGTCGCTTTTTACTTCTCGTGCCAACCGCCCAATGCCGGGATAGTTGACACCCTTAGCCACCTCGCCAATGGCATACAGCCTGCCGTCCACCTTGGCAAAACCGTTGGCACAAAGCATTAGGTGATAATGGCCGCAGTTGTCATTCTCCCACGAATTTTCTGATTTCTGCCCCGTTCCGCACTTATCATGCTGGCGGCAGCCTTGTATTCTCCCGTTTTCATCCATCAGCGACGGATTAAGTAAAGCTTTTTCCATCTTTGGGAACAAAACGGCCTTTTCAGAATAAGGATCAGACCAAGTTTTTCCCCCGTCTGTGGAGAAAGTATAGCGCATATACTGCCCGGGCGCATCCTCATCCTGCCAATGGACGCTAAACGTAACTACCAGCGTTTTGTCCATCTCAGCAATGTGGGAATGGAGGGCAAAAGCGCCGAGACGGGAATCCAGTGTTCCTTTGTAAACCATAACGTGCTTTAAAGGAAGGGTTTGCAGGCCTAAATCTGCCTTTTCAAGATCTAGCGGGGTCTTCATGCGAATTGGTTTGCATTTCATCTTCATCACTCCCGGTAGGCGTCTTTTGGAAATTAACTATATTATACAGGATAACTTGGAAAATATAAACAATGCTCCGAGGTTTTCCTCGGAGCATTTATTTTATAAGATGGTCAAGTATTGCTTGGCCGTTCTGGCAAAGAGCTTTTTAGTTCCCTTCTCATCAAAGGCAATTTCCAAAAGCTTATCATTTCCCATTTCCCGGCAGCTAATTATCATGCCCTCGCCAAACGCCGTATGATGCACGCGTATCCCCGGCGCATAGGCAGGCAGACTATCGGAGCCTTTCGACTGTCCTCTTGCCGCAAGGGCTGCGGCGGCAGCCGGCCTAACCGATTCCCTCGCCGGTTTGGCGGTGGTTCGGGAAGGGGCAACCGTTCTCTCTGCCATCTTGGGCCGCTGGTCAAAGTCAAAGTCGTTAAACGCCGCCCCGCCGGGAATACCTGAAAAGCTCGGCCGCTCATTCTGCGGACGACCCAAGCGGACGGTACATTCCTCCGGCAGCTCGTCAATAAAGCGGCTGGGCGGGTTGATGCTTGTCTTACCATAGAGCATATGGTGCCTTGCGTGGGTAAGGTATAAAAGCTCTCTGGCACGGGTAATGCCCACATAGGCAAGCCGCCGCTCTTCCTCCAAATCGCTGCGGGTTTCCATGCTTCTGTGGCTGGGGAAAATGCCTTCCTCCATGCCGATCATAAACACGCAGGGAAATTCCAACCCCTTTGCCGAATGAATGGTCATCAAAGTGACGGCATCGGCGCCTGCGTCATACTGATCTAAATCGGTAAAAAGCGAAACTTCCTCTAAAAAGCCCGATAAAGTCGGCTCTTGCGCGTCTTTGGCGTACTGCACTAGGCTTGTTTTTAACTCTGATATGTTTTCCAGGCGGTTGTTGTTTTCCTCGCTGGGCTTGAGCATTAATGACAGACGGTAGCCGCTTTGCTCCATAACCTCTTCGTACAGCTCATCCAAAGAAAGTTCCTCAGAAAGCTTCTGCAGCCGGCGAATCATCCGTGCAAACTGCACCATAGACGTTTGAGCCGCCTTTGGAATGGAATCAAACTGGTCTGCGTTTTCCAAGACGGTAAACAGCGACACGCCGCGCATTTGCGCCTCTGCCTTTGCGGCATCTATGGATTTATTGCCGATTTTGCGGGAGGGCATGTTGATAATCCGCGTCAGGCGAAGGGTGTCCTCCGGGTTGGCAATGACCTGTAAGTAAGCCAGCATATCTTTGACTTCCATCCGGTCAAAAAAGCGTGTGCCGCCGACAATCCGATAGGGAATGCCGTTTCGGATCAGAACATTTTCCATGGTATTAGACAGGGCATTCATGCGGTAGAGGATGGCATGGTCCCGGAAGGGGCGCCCCTTCATCTGGTTCCGCAGAATAGTGTCGGCCACAAAGCGGGCCTCCTCCTGCTCGTTATCGGCAGTATAAAGGGTTAAGAGTTCGCCGTCTTCCTTTCTGGTCCACAGCTTTTTGCCCTTTCTTTCCCGGTTGTTGGCGATAACGGCATTGGCCGCTGCCAAAATCATTGCCGTAGAACGGTAGTTCTGTTCCAGGCGGATAACACGGGCATCATCATACTCCCGCTCAAAGCCGAGAATGTTGGCAATGTTCGCCCCGCGGAAGCCGTAGATGCTCTGGTCATCGTCTCCGACCACGCAAATATTTCGCCACTTCCCTGCCAAAAGCGATGTAAGCTTGTACTGGGCATGGTTCGTGTCCTGATACTCGTCTACGAGGATATATTGGAACTTATTTTGGTAATATTCCAAAGCGTCCGGGCATTCTTCCAACAAACGCACCGTCTGCATAATCAAATCGTCAAAATCGAAGGCGTTTGCTTCAAAAAGCCGCCGCTGATACCCGGCATAGATTTTGGCAATCTGGCTTTGGCGATGGTCGTCTTGGCTGGCTTTGGCAAACTGCTCGGGGGTTAAAAGCATGTCTTTTGCTTTGGAAATGGCGTCGGCGACCAAACGGGGCGGAAAGTCCTTTTCGTTGAACTTCAACGCCTCCAGCGTTTCTTTTATAACGCGCTTGCTGTCGTCGCTGTCGTATATGGTAAAGCTTCGCTTGTATCCGATGCGCTCGCATTCCCGCCGCAAAATCCTTACACAGGCAGAATGGAAGGTTGCCGCCCAGACACCGTCGCTGTCGTCCGGCCCCAAAGTGCGGCGCAGACGCTCCTTAAGCTCCCCTGCCGCTTTGTTTGTAAACGTAATGGCTAAAATGGAGTAGGGCCGAACAGGCCGGTCAGCAAGCAGGGCCGTAAGCCTTGCTTCGGAAAGCCCCGCCCCATTTTTATAATAGGCAGTCAGCGCGGCCACATCTTCTTCCGTTACGAAGGGCGGCACAGCATCACTTTCATAAGCGTTTCCAAATCGAATGAGGTAGGCAATTCGGTTAATCAAAACGGTGGTTTTTCCGCTTCCCGCGCCTGCCAAAATGAGCAGCGGGCCATTG
>DUUG01000164.1 GCA_012841675.1 Clostridiales bacterium | reverse complement strand
GCGATGGCGGTGTTGGGCGTGTCGTTACACTATGTAAATAAGGTGGTAAGGAGGACAAGCCTATGAGACACAGCCTCACCTGTACGGTTTGCAAGAAAAGATGGCAAGTAAGCCGATACACACGATACAACGCAGATACATATGTTTGTCCGCATTGTGCCTACCGAAGAAGGAGGTATGGGCATTGGGCCAGACAAGAACTTGGACACAAGACGAGCTCGACTACTGAACGAACGAAAAGGGGTGAATTTTGATGTGGGACGACGATAACTACCCCCGATCGCTATATTGCGAAATGTGCGGAAAGGAAATGGGGAAGCGCGAGAACGCCTATATCCATACATACGACAGGATCGTCATGTGCGCCAAGTGTTTTAGAGAAGAGTTTGACCGAGAGTACACCTTGACCGAAAAAGCGGAATTTGCCGGATATACCGTAATGGACGCGTCAGATTATTTTGACATGTAGGAGGATACGATGAAAAGCCTATACGAAATCACCCAAGACTACTTATCCGCCTTAGATGGCCTGCAAGTTGACGAGGAAACCGGAGAAATCCTTAACATAGAAACCTTGGAAGAAGTATCGGCTGACTTTGAGAAAAAGGCGGAAGCGGTGGCTTGCTACATAAAAAACCTGAACGCTTTTACCGTTGCCTTGAAGTCCGAAGAAGAAGCGCTCTCTGTCCGGCGGAAGGCGGCCGAAAAGAAAGCCGAAAACTTGAAAAAATATCTTGCCAGCTGCCTTGAGACTGCCGGCATGACCAAGCTGGAAACACCAAAAGCGAAGTTGTCTTTTAGAAAGTCATCCTCGGTGCAAATTTGTGATCCCGACTTGATACCCTCCGAGTTTAAAGAGATCATACAGCAGACGAGGATCAGCAAAGCCGAGATAAAAAAGGCTATCCAAGCAGAACAAACTGTCCCCGGTGCATACTTGCAGGAAACGAAAAATTTACAGGTGGGGTGAGCATATGGACAACATGAAAATATACAACGCTGTACGAGATGTTCCCTTAGTCGCGCAGAAAACCATTAAGGGCGGTCGGCTGAATAATTTTACAGACATCAATCCCATGTGGCGCATCCACACCCTCACGGAGCAATTTGGACCCTGCGGAATTGGATGGAAATATGAGGTTGTCCGGCAATGGAACGAGCCGGGTGCAAACAACGAGATAGCGTCGTTTGTGGAGATAAATTTGTATTACAAACACGGTGACGCATGGAGCGAGCCGATCCCCGGCGTTGGAGGATCCATGTTTGTGGCTAAGGAAAAGAACGGCTTGTACACAAGTGATGAGTGCTACAAGATGGCGCTGACCGACGCGTTAAGCGTAGCCTGCAAGGCTCTGGGAGTAGGTGCAGACGTTTACTGGGCAGACGGAACAAAGTACAGCCAGCGCGCACCGGAAAAGCCAAAATGTTCAAAGTGCGGCGCTGAAATAACTCCATACAAGGGGACAAAAGGAGAGGTTGTTTCCCCCGAAAAGCATGCTGCTATCTGCTTAAAGAACTTTGGCAAGGTGCTGTGCGTTGACCATGCGAGAGACGCCGCCAATGGAGAGGGCGCAGCATGAAAATCGACATTGCCAGATACGAGGGCGGGGCACTGATACTTAGTACCCGTGACCCCGCCGCTCGGCGGTTTGTATACCAGTTTAAACCGGGCGATTATGAGATCAAAAAGACCCGCAAAAGGCGAAGCCTTGACGCAAATGCCCTTTGCTGGACCCTGTGTGACCAAATTGCCAGAGTGGTCGGGATCACCAAAGAGGACGTATACCGGCAAGCCATTAAGGATGTAGGAGAGCATGTATCGCTTGTAATCGCACCAGACGCCGTAGAATCGTTTTTGCGGGCATGGGGTAGTAAGGGTATAGGGTGGGTGGCGGAAATCGCAGACGACGCCCCACAGGGCAAGCTAGTGCATGCCTATTACGGCTCCTCGGTGTACGACACCTCTGCCATGTCAAGATTAATCGACTGGCTCATGCAGATGGCCAAAGAGTTGGACTTAGACGTAATCTCTAAGAGGGAGCGAAGCCTGCTGTTGTCGGATTGGGAGGAACAATATGCGAGCACGAACCAAAGCGCTGGCAATCAGTAGAGCGGTCAAAGAAAAAGTGCTAGAGCGGGACAAGTATTGTGTCTGGTGCGGCCGGCCCGGCATCCCCAACGCTCACTTTATCCCACGCTCACAAGGTGGGCTGGGAATCGAAGAAAACGTGCTTACCCTTTGCCCGGAATGTCACCGAAAATATGACCACACCACCGAGCGCAAGAAGATGCAAGGCCACTTCCGCATCTACCTGCGGATACAATACCCAGACTGGGACGAAAACAAATTGTACTACAAAAAGGGAGGATAAACATGGTAAATAAAGCAATCTTAATGGGTCGCCTCACGCGTGACCCCGAACTCCGGCACACACAAAATAATACGCCGGTTACGTCTTTTACGCTGGCGGTGGACAGGGGAAGGAAAACCGAAAACGGTCCAACGGCCGACTTTATTGACATCGTGGCGTGGAACCACACGGCGGAATTTGTTTCCAAGTGGTTTTACAAGGGGCTTTTGGTGGCCGTTGTCGGCCGGATCCAAACCCGGAAATGGACTGACAACGAAGGAAAAAACCGCGTGGCGGTTGAAGTGGTTGCCGACGAAGTACATTTCGCCGAACCGAAGCGGGAGAGGGGACAGGGTCAACCTGACTATGGATTTAACGATTTTGACGCGGACGGCGACGATACATTACCGTTTTAGCTAGCGGAGGATAGCATATGACATTTAACCTCGACAGCGAAATTGCCAAAAAATACGGCATTGACGAAGCTGTATTTATACAGTCTATGTACTGGTGGATTTCCCACAACAGGGCAAACAACAAGCACTTATATGACGGGCGACACTGGACTTATAACAGCATGGAATCCCTGACAGAGTTGTTCCCATTTTGGTCTGTCAAGCAGATTCGGCGCATCGTCAAAAAGCTATCCGATCAGGGCGCCCTTTTGATTGGCAACTACAACAAGGTGCAGTTTGACAGGACACAATGGTACTCTCTTTCCGACGAAATCTTGCAGTATTACGACACCGGGAGGTTTGATTTAGCAGACCAAGGCGACACAAAGACCGATGACCAAACGGGCATATTCGAAGTGCCCAAACGGGCAAATGAGAAGTGCCCAAACGGGCAAATGAGAAGTGCCCAAACGGGCAGACCAATACCAGTTATATACACAGTTAATAACACAGTTAATAATAACCCCCTTACCCCCTTAGACGACTTTTCGCCAAAAATGCAAGAGAAAATTGCTGACTGGCTTAACTACAAAAAAGAACACCGAAAGTCATACAAGCCGACCGGGCTAAAATCCCTGCTCACGCAAATCAAAAATAAAGTCGACCAACACGGAGAACAAGCTGTTTGTCAGCTCATTGACCTATGCATGGCGAATAACTGGCAGGGGATCATTTGGGATCGTATAGCTGACGTAAAGAAAAGCGCGCCGAGGGTTTACGACGAGCCAGACTTTTTGACAGGAGGATAAAGTATGAGTTTTGCCGAGGTTGTTGCGAACCTTGCGGATAAAAGCCTGCAAACCTCGACCGACGATTACGCCGTTGATGGGTTGCTGTACTGCGGCAAGTGCAAAACAAGAAAGCAGCATCGCATTACCCTGTTTGGCGTAGAGAAAGAAGTCGGAATCCCTTGCAAGTGCAGAAAAGCAGAAAGTGACGCCTTGGAAGCCAGGGTGCAGGGCATGAACGAAGAAGTCATTAGGGACCGGCTTCGACAGGAGGGCTTGACCGATGAAGCATATTTAAACTGCACTTTCGACCGGGACGATTTGCGAAACCCGGAGTACACAAAAACCTGCAAGCGGTACGTCGAAGAATGGCCCGAAATGCAACGGTTAAACGCTGGGGTCCTGTTCTTCGGCGGAGTAGGAACGGGGAAGTCGTTTTTGGCCTGTGCGATTGCCAATGCGCTGATTGACCAGATGCAATCTGTCAGCGTGACCAGCTTGCCGCGGATTTTGAGCGTCTTACAGGGAGGATTTGACGAGGAACGAAAAAATCTACTCCGGAGAATAAGAGAATACGACCTGCTTGTGATAGACGATTTGGGCGTGGAACGTGATACTCCATACGCCACCGAACAGGTATACAGCGTTATAGATGCCCGGTATCTGGCGAAAAAACCGCTTATAATCACAACCAATTTGACCGCAAGGGAAATACAGGCCGAAACGAATTTATCACGCAGGCGGATCTATGACCGCATTTGGGAAATGTGCCCGATCCGGCTCAACATCACCGGTGAAACCCGTCGAGGGGAAAATGCGGAAGCCGTGCGGATAGAGGCAAAAAGGGTTTTGGAGGGAAAGCATGAAAAAAATCAAACAAGCAGTTGAAGCCGACCTGGGGCATGAGATCTCCGAAAACGTGTTTTGCATAGCGGCGACCATATCGAAGCGAAAACTGCCGCAAGGCCACGATGAGGAAGATTTGATATATACCATCGCAGACACGGCCAAAGGGCTGCTGTTTGCCGAAGCAACCCACCGAGCAGCGGAGGTGATGGGGTGTTAGTGCAGATAAAGCTGATCGCGCAGACCGACAAGAACATCATCGGCCTGAAAGAGGAAATTGCCGCGGAGCTGGAAAAACTGGGCGTTGTATCTGTCCTTGTGACTGATGTGCAGCCCGTACAGACAAGGTTGGGCGAAAAATGGTAGTGAGCTTTACCATCTCCGGCGAACCACAGGGCAAGGGCAGACCACGATTTGGCAATGGGCGCACCTATACCCCCGAAAAAACGGTGATTTATGAAAACCTCGTGAGGATGGAGTACATACGACAGGTAAACCACAACTTCGGCGACGGGCCGCTGGCAATGTTCATCGAGGCCCACTACACCATTCCCGCAAGTGCCTCCAAAAAACGGCAAGCGGAAATGCGGGAAGGGAAAATTCTCCCAACGAAGAAGCCCGACTTAGACAACATTGCCAAGGCCATAGCGGACAGCCTAAACGGGATTGCCTACAAGGATGATTCGCAAATCGTAAAGTTGCACATGACAAAGCGCTACGCTGAAAATCCCTGCGTGGTTGTGGGCATTTGGGAAGCAGCCCGACTTAAAAAGGAGGCTACATATGAGCGCTAACGAACTCACAAAAACCCTAAGTGGTAGTATAACAAAACACACAGCAGAAGATTTACGTAAGATGCAATCATGGCCTCTTGAAAGAAAGATTCAAGTTACACAAGCAAAAATTAATGAGTGGTACATAAAATGGGAAGGTGAGGTATTTGTTTCCTTCTCTGGGGGTAAAGACAGCACGGTGCTTCTCGACTTGGCTCGACGGTGCTATCCGGATATCGAAGCGGTGTTCTGTGATACTGGACTTGAATATCCAGAGATTCGGGAGTTTGTAAAAAGTAAAGAAAACGTGACATGGCTTCATCCTTTAAAGTATGACAGGAGAGTGAGAGAATACGTCAGAACAAGTTTTAAAGATGTTATAAAAACATATGGATATCCAGTCATAAGTAAAGAAGTAAGCAGGGATGTGTCTGTTGTAAAAAATAATCCTAAATGCAAAACTGCGGATAAGTTTAATATTGACGGAGAACACGCAAAAAAATATGGGGCACAGTTTTCAAAAGCAAAATACAAATATTTAATTGATGCACCATTTGCGGTGTCCAATCGGTGTTGTGACGCTATGAAAAAGGTACCTGTTAAACAATACGAACTTAAAAGCGGAAAACATCAGATTGTGGGAACTATGGCGTGCGAATCGCAGCAAAGGCGAAGCAATTGGTTGTTGCAGGGCTGTAATGCTTTTGATGCAAAACACCCTGTATCGAAACCATTGTCGTTTTGGACTGAGCAAGATATTTTCCAATATTTAAAGAGATTCAAAATTCCTTATGCATCCATATATGGTGATATCGTGGAAAACGAAAAAGGGGAATTATATACGACGGGAGCAAACAGAACTGGTTGTATGTTCTGTATGTTCGGGGTTCACCTTGAAAAAGAACCAAATAGATTTCAAAGAATGAAAGAGACTCATCCGAAATTGTATGAGTACTGCATGAAGGATATAGAACAAGGCGGGCTAGGACTGAAAAGAGTATTAAAATACATAAATGTACCTT
>DUUG01000163.1 GCA_012841675.1 Clostridiales bacterium | reverse complement strand
ATTAAGAAGCGGGCCTCGGCCTGTGCCTCTGCGGAGAGAGGAACGTGAACGGCCATCTGGTCACCGTCAAAGTCAGCGTTATACGCCGTACAAACCAATGGATGCAGCTTTAACGCGCGTCCCTCAACGAGAACCGGCTCAAACGCCTGAATACCCAGCCGGTGCAGCGTCGGCGCGCGGTTGAGCATAACGGGATGCTCTTTAATAATTTCCTCCAGCGCATCCCAAACCTCGGACCGGGCGCGTTCGACCATCTTTTTGGCGCTCTTAATGTTGTTGGCAACGCCTGATTCCACCAGCGATTTCATGACAAAGGGCTTAAACAGCTCTAAAGCCATTTCCTTTGGCAAGCCGCACTGGTAAATCTTCAATTCCGGGCCGACAACGATAACCGAACGGCCGGAGTAGTCGACACGCTTACCCAGCAGGTTCTGGCGGAAGCGTCCCTGCTTGCCGGACAGCATATCCGACAGGGATTTTAGCGGCCGGTTATTCGGCCCTGTAACGGGACGGCCGCGACGGCCGTTGTTAATCAAAGCGTCAACGGCTTCCTGCAGCATACGTTTTTCGTTCCGGACAATAATCTCCGGCGCTTCCAGCTCTAAAAGCCGCTGTAGGCGGTTGTTGCGGTTAATCACTCTTCGATACAGATCGTTTAAGTCGGAGGTGGCAAAACGACCGCCGTCCAACTGTACCATGGGGCGGATTTCCGGCGGGATGACGGGAATGACTTCCAAAATCATCGATTCCGGGCGGTTGCCCGAAAGGCGGAAGGCTTCCACCACCTCTAGCCGCTTGATAATCCGCGCTTTCTTCTGGCCGGTTGCCTTTTTTAGTTCCTCTCTCAATTCGTTGCTCAGTTGATCCAAGTCAATTTCTTTTAAGAGCTTTTGAATTGCTTCGGCACCCATTTCGGCCTTAAAATCGTCTTCGTACTTTTCGTAGTATTCTTGAAATTCCTTTTCCGTTAAGGTTTGCTTTTTAAAGAGAGGCGTGTCGCCGGGATCCGTAACAATATAAAGAGAAAAGTAGAGAACTCGCTCTAAAATTCTCGGTGTAATATCCAGCATCAGGCCCAAACGGGACGGAATGCCCCGGAAGTACCAAATATGCGATACGGGCGCTGCCAATTCAATATGGCCCATCCGCTCGCGCCGGACGGCCTTGCGCGTTACTTCAACGCCGCAACGCTCACAGACCTTGCCCTTAAAGCGAACCTTCTTATATTTGCCGCAATGGCATTCCCAGTCCTTCTGGGGTCCAAAGATGCGCTCGCAGAACAAACCGTCCCGCTCGGGTTTCAATGTGCGGTAGTTAATGGTTTCCGGTTTTTTTACTTCGCCGTGAGACCATTGCCGAATCATATCCGGTGAGGCAAGCCCGATCTTTATCGCTTCAAATGACAACTTGCTCATATAACTCCTCCATGTTCCGTCTTCCTTGTTGATGGGGCGTACCTTTACTGATCTTCGTCGTCATCTCCGTCTACAAACACAACACCGTCTGTCCCTTCGTTTTCGGAAACGCCCGCCGACAAGGGTTGACCTTCTTCATCCTCCACTCCGAAGCCCTGTTCAGCCAATTCTTCATCCTGCTGGATAAATTCGCTTTCCATATGGCCTACGGGCGCGTCTTCATCTTCATGGATGTCGATTTCATTGCCGTTCTTGTCTAAGACACGAACGTCCAAGCAGAGGGACTGAAGCTCTTTCACGAGAACCTTGAAGGATTCAGGCACGCCGGGAGTAGGAATGTTTTGTCCTTTGACGATGGCTTCATAGGTTTTTACACGTCCTACAATATCATCGGACTTGACAGTCAGAATTTCCTGCAGCGTGTAGGCCGCACCGTAAGCTTCCAATGCCCAAACTTCCATTTCGCCAAAGCGCTGACCGCCAAACTGTGCCTTACCACCCAGCGGCTGCTGTGTGACAAGGGAGTACGGTCCGGTAGAACGGGCGTGAATCTTATCGTCAACCAGATGCAGAAGCTTGAGGAAGTACATATAGCCGACGGTAACCATATTGTCAAAGGGCAGACCGGTCCGTCCGTCATACAAAATGCTCTTGCCATCTTCACGAAGTCCGGCCAGTTTGAGCGTGTCTTGGATATCGTATTCGT
>DUUG01000162.1 GCA_012841675.1 Clostridiales bacterium | reverse complement strand
CCGGCGCAAAATGCACGGCCAGCCACTGGGTAAAGTTGGAAACGGCTGCTTTCGCCGCCGAATATGCCGGAATTTTCGTCAGCGGACGGAACGCGTTCATAGACGACACGTTGATAATCACCGCGCCGGGCCGGTTGGCCATTTCAGCGGCAAACACCTGCGTCGGAATCAGGGTTCCTAAGAAGTTCAGGTCAAACACAAAGCGGATGCCGTCCACATCCAGATCAAAGAAGGTAGCCACATCATCGGCTTTTTCCGTCAAGTCCTCCGGGAACAGGTGTTCCTTGGAAGTTGTGCCGCGGGGATTGTTTCCGCCGGCACCGTTTAGCAGAATATCACAGGGACCAAGCTCTTTCAAGACAGCCTGGTGCGCCGCCTCCATGGAAGCCTTGTCTAACACGTTTGCCACAAGACCGATGGCAACGCCGCCTTCTTTAACGATTTCCGCGGCAACGGCTTTCGCGGCTTCTTCACGCAGATCAAGCACCGCTACTTTTGCTCCCGCCGCTGCCAAAACTTTCGCAAATCCGGAACATAAAACACCGCCGCCACCTGTTATAACGGCAACTTTTCCTTTTAATTCTACCTGATAGGGGACTTTCTTCATTTTCCACTATCCTTTCTTTTATTTCTGCCGCAACTTGCGCAGACGCTTCATCACATTGTTTTCGCCGCGGCCAAAGTAATCATGCAATATCTTATATTCTTCAAACAATAAATCGTATTTTTCCGCATGAGCCGCATTGGGTTTGTAAACCAGATCCTTCACAGACGCCATATGCTTTGCCGCCTCGGCAATGGTGTCATATCCGCCATTTTCGCTGCCTGCCGCCACCGCTGCAAACATAGCGCTGCCCAAAGCGCAAGCTTGCGCGCTGCCGGCCAGACGGATTTCCCGTTTCGTCACGTCAGCGTAAATCTGCATCATCATAGGATCCTTTTCGGCAATGCCGCCGGCGGCGATAATCTCGTTAATGGCAATACCGTATGCCTCATATGTTTCAATAATCATGCGCGTGCCGTATGCCGTGGCTTCGATCAACGCGCGGTAAATCTCCTCGGGCTTTGTGGTCAGGCTCATCCCGATAAGTAGGCCCGACAAATCGGCATCGACTAAAACGGAGCGGTTGCCGTTCCACCAGTCAAGAGCCAAAAGGCCGCTTTCGCCCGGCTCCTGCTCCTGCACCTTTTCGCGGAGGAGCTTGTGGATGGAAATACCTTTGGCGTCGGCTTCTTCGTGATAGGTTGCCGGAACGCAGTTTTTCACAAACCAGTCGAAATGGTCGCCAACGCAGGCCTGACCGGCTTCATAGCCGTAAAATCCGCCGATAATGCCGTCTTCCACAACGCCGGAAGTGCCGGGAACGACCTTTTCCACCGTATCCAGCAGCATATGGCAGGTAGACGTGCCCATAATCATGAGCATCCGGCCGGAGCTTACAATGCCCGCCGCGGGAACGGCCACATGAGCGTCAATAGAGGGAATGCCGACAGCAGTCCCCGGCATAAGTCCGCATAAAGCGGCACCCTTCTGGGACAGAACGCCGGCTTTGCCGCCCAAACCGTAAATATCAGGGGAAAGCTTTTCTTCCACGATGTTTTCCAGCCGCGGATGGAGCTTCTTTAAGAAATCCTTAGAGGGATACCCTTCCGCCTTGTGCCACATGGCCTTATAGCCGGCAAAGCAGGCGCTTCGCTTTTCTTCGCCCGTCAACTGCATGACAATCCAGTCGCCGGCTTCAATGAGTTTATCGGCCTTTTCGTAAATCTCCGGCGTTTCTTCTAAAAGCTGCAACGCTTTGGAAAACAGCCATTCGGAGGAAATCTTGCCGCCATAGCGGGCAAGCCTCTCGGGATCTTCCTTTTCGGCTAAAGCGTTAATTCTGTCCGCCTGTCCCTGGGCCGCATGGTGCTTCCAAAGCTTCACATAGGCATGGGGCTCGTCTACATATTCAGGCAGGATGCACAAGGGCGTACCGTCCGCCAGAATAGGAAGCAGCGTACATGCCGTAAAATCAATGGAGATGCCGATGACATCGGCAGGCGACACGCCGGCTTGGGCCAAAACCGACGGAACGGTGGTTTTTAAAACCTCCAAATAGTCTGCCGGATGCTGCAAGGCCCAATCGGGCGGAAGCTTCCTGCCGCTGGGCAGAGCCTCATCCATAACGGCGTGGGGATAGTTTAAAACCGCCGTGGCTACTTCTCGGCCTGTTTCCACATCTACAAGCAGCGCGCGACCCGACAAGGTTCCAAAATCAACGCCTATTGTATATTTTGCCATTGTTTTCTCTCCTTTGCCGGCCAAGCACCCGGCGAATCAAGTTTCTATGAAAAAGGAAT
>DUUG01000161.1 GCA_012841675.1 Clostridiales bacterium | reverse complement strand
GGGCGTAGCGGCCAATACCAAAGGCACAATCATGGCGGTAGGGCCTAATGTTGTGCCGGTAATAAACCGTGTCAGCGGAATAATCGCAATGAGCAAAATCAAAAATGGCAGCGAGCGAAGCATGTTGACGATAAAGTCAAGCACACGATATAGGGTTTTCATGGGGCGGATACCGTCCGGCGACGTTACCACAAGCACCATAGCCAATGGCAGACCCAAAACATAGGCCAAAGCCGTAGAAGTCAGCGTCATATACAAGGATTCCAAAAGGCCTTGCCCCATCATACGGAAAAAGGCTTCATTCCACACGGCCGGTCACCTCCTGCACCGTAACGTTCCGCGCCCGCAGATAAGACATCATGCGGTCGGCTATAGTATCATCGCCGGGCAACTGGATCACCATTTGCCCGTATGCCTTTCCGTCCATATCCCGGGTATCGGCAAACATAATATTTACCGGGGTGCGGAATTCCAGCACCATGTTCGCAATGACAGGCTCGAAGGAAGAAGTGCCGTCGAACACAATGCGGCATTGCCGCATGCCCGAACCAAAGGGAACGGCAGGAGTGCCCGGGAAGAACAAGCGCCGTCCCGCTTCCGATTGAGGATTGGAAAATATATCTTCCACCCGGCCGACTTCTGCCACGCGGCTTTGGTCGATAATGGCCACATGACTGCAGATTTCCTCTACAACGGCCATTTCGTGGGTGATGATTACAACAGTAATTCCGGTGGTTTTGTTAATGTCTCGCAGAAGCGAAAGAATAGAACGTGTGGTCGTTGGATCTAAAGCGGAGGTGGCCTCATCGCAGAGAAGCACCTTCGGGTCGTTGGCCAACGCCCTTGCAATGGCAACCCTCTGCTTTTGCCCGCCGGAAAGCTGCGCCGGATAGGCTTTAAGCTTATCGCTTAAGCCCACGCGCTCTAGCAAAGCAATGGCTTTTTTCTTTGCGGCGTTCTTTTCCATGCCGGAAACTTCCAAAGGAAAAAGCACGTTGCCGAGCACCGTGCGCTGCATGAGCAGGTTAAACTGCTGAAAGATCATGCCGATAGATTGCCTTGCCTTTCGCAGAGATGTATCATCCAGACGGGACAAATCCTCCCCGTCTACAATAACGCGGCCCTCTGTCGGCCGCTCTAAATAGTTGATGCATCTAACCAGCGTGCTTTTGCCGGCGCCGCTCATGCCAATAATGCCGAAAATGTCGCCGCGCCCGATGGTCAAATTTATATTGTCAAGAGCTTTAACAGGCCCACTGGCCATATGAAAAACTTTGGAAAGGGAATCAATGCGTATAACAGGCTCTAAACTACTCATCTCCGACCACCTCTTTTCAGCGCGTTTTTAAAGCATACAATTCACATATGAATTAAGTAAGATTAATATACCATGTTCGCAAATGTATGTCAAGCAGGCAAAATGCTATAAAAAACAGGTGGAAGGGGTTGAAAAAATAACGATTGAAACATAGGGGAGAGTTTAACCACCGGTTGTAAGTTAAAGGAAAAGGAAAGAATACTCCTATACTCCCAAAATGTAGCAAAACAACCTCGAGGAAAGCACGTGCACAAAAAATGGACCGCCTAGGTTTGCCGACGGAGTATGGACCATGCAACTATCTTGTCAAAGCCTGGTTTGTGTGATAGTATGAGAAGCAAAGAGCAAACATAAGGAGGATTATCTATGGTTAAACGCGGAAAGGACCTGCCCTTAACAAAAAACACGAATATGCGCGGCGGGGAAGGCACCATTCTTTTGCATTCCCTTTTAGAGAAAGAGGAATTTCACGGGCATGGCCGCCTGTTTTCCCACATAACGGTGAATCCGGGCTGTTCGGTAGGCTACCACGAGCATCACGGCGAAATGGAAGTCTATGTGGTGCTGTCGGGCAACGGCGTGTTCAACGATAACGGAGAAGAGTATCCCGTTTCCACCGGCGATGTGACAATTACCCATAGCGGAGAAGGACATGCCATGACCTGCGTCGGAAGCCAGCCCCTTGAGCTGATTGCCTTAATTTTATATACGGAATAGAGCAAAGCGCCGCTTATAAAGCGGCGTTTCTGTTTTCACGGTGTTTTTGGATGAACTCCTGCAATAGTTTTGCCAAGGCTTTTCGCACTTTGGGCGGGTAATGGTAGTGGCTGCTTTCTTTTGCAACCAGCACGCGCACATTGGGCCGGCCTTTCAGAATGGATACGGTTTTTTTGCTGATAATTTCGTCGTTTTCCGAATGCACGGCGGTAATGGGCAGGTGGCAGATATCAAGCAAGGTTTGGCAGGCACGTGCTTTTTGCAAAAGCTCGGCAAAGCGGGGCGCACCCAGCAAATAGGCAAAGGGCGTGTTGGCCATAACGCTGTTTCCTCTCCGAATGGCGGCAACGATTTCGTCGGCGTCTTTTTCGGAGAAAAGCATGCGAGCGTTGCAAGAAATGCAGCGGCCGGATATAAACATTTTGAAGGCAGGCGCTAAGAAAAACAGCCCGGCGACGTTTTTCGGGTGGGAAACGGCGGCCTGGAGAGAAAGCAAACAACCCATAGAATGGCCGACGAGGAAAATGTGCTTATATTCCCGGGCAAGCTCTGTCAAAGCTTTGTCCACATGGGCTTGCCACTGAGCCATACTGCTTTTGGCAAAATCGCGGATTTGTCTCCCATGCCCGGGAAGCAGCAGAGTTTGTATGGTATATTGGCCGGAAAGGGCCTCTATGAGAAAATCAAACTGGTCTGGGCTTCCCTGTATGCCGTGGATCATGAGAACGGCCGTATCCGACCCCGGCACGTGAGAGCTTATCGGCTGATGGCGGGTGGAATGCATTCTATTTCCTCTTTTCAAAGTGGTTTTCCGGTTTTATCTTATCATGATTGCAGGTTTCTGGCAAGATGACAAAACGGTAGAGCTTATGCGGAATACCGCTGCGAAATACCGCCCCTGAAAAGAGAATTTTGCTTTGCGCATGAACCAAAACCCGTGTTACGATAGAAACATTTCGATATCGCCAATGGTCAAATTGGGTTGCAGCGCCAGATTGATGCCGTAGGCAATAACCTTGGCACAGTCAGACACGTTTTGGTCGATTTCTTTGAGCGTTACAAACGTGTGTCCATGCTTTTCCCGAAGGGCGTCGTAGTTTACCTTGTGGCCCGTTTGCTCTAGCAAATCGGCGGCAAGGGTTGCCGCATCGACAACCGTCGGTACGCCAATGGCAAGGCAGGGAATGCCAAGGGTTTCCTGCGTCAGGGCAAAGCGGGCGTTGCCCACACCCGAGCCGGGGATCACACCTGTGTTGGCAAGCTGTACGGTTCGGCAGAGGCGGTTTGTCTGTCTGGAAGCAAGGGCGTCAATGGCAATCAAAAACGCCGGGCGCACCTTTTCGGAAACACCGGCCACCAGCTCGCCCGTTTCAATGCCTGTTGTTCCAAGCACGCCGGGGGCCAAAGCTGTGACCGGGCGCATGCCGGCAAAACTATCGGGCATACGCTGGAGAAGGTGGCGCGTGGCAATAATCTGCTCTGCCGCGTGAGGGCCTACGGCATCGGGTGTTATATCCCTGTTTCCAAGGCCGACCACAAGCGCCAAAGAATCTTCCGATTTGGGCAAAAGGGCAGTCAGCTCGTCTGCAATGGCTTGCACAGCGTTTTCAAAGGCATTTTCCTTCCGAGCCAGCAAATCGTCAATGCCGATGGTCACATAGCGGCCCTTGGGCTTCTGCAGCTTTTCGCTTCCCTCGTCGGTTAAAATATCCACGGCCTGAACGGGTATGCCTGCCCGGTCGTATTCCGAGGATTTAATCCCGTCCGGATCTCCTTTTGCGCCGTTTGCCTCGTTCCAGATTTCTCTGGCTTCCATGGCAAGGTCGGTTCGCTTATATTTGTTCATATCGCTTTTCTTGAATTTCAAAGGCGTTGGAGGCATCATAGGCGTCTTCCTTTCAAACTGAAATAAGTATAACTTCAGTATGTGCGAAAAAAGAAAGCTTATGCCCTTTGACAACTCCTTTTACAAGCGCAGACGCTTGTTTGCACGACTGTGGTACTTATAAGGGGGTATTTGACAATCTTATATGGACAAAGCGGTTGAAATCGATATACTAGGAGTAGAGAGGTCATTCGGCGCTGTAACGTGAGTCTAAAAAGGAGGCGCGTGAAAATGGAACGGATGGTAAAGCTCCTTTTTTACTTGGGAAAGCTGATTCTGCTTATTGTTCTGCTTGTTTTTATGACAGCCTGCGGTGGAACGGATGAAACGGGCGGTAAGACAGGGCAAAGCGAAACAGCCGCC
>DUUG01000160.1 GCA_012841675.1 Clostridiales bacterium | reverse complement strand
TCGCCTGATTGGAGCCTCCTAAAATTTTTCATATCTTCTTTCAAATCATCTGGATGAGTTATCTTGGCCCAACCTAAAGAAATGAGTTCTTCTTTTGTTCTGCCTGTGATTTGCTCATACACCGAGTTAATTTTTACAATAGCCCCATCAGGGTGTTTTGGATCACAGTTATGTGAAATTGCAATGCCGATAGGGGCTTGTTCGAAAAGCATGTCAAATGTAAGCATCTGTTCATCCAGTTGTTGCTCCAGTACTTGCTCAGCACTTAATAGTGCAGCATGAACATCAATCCTGACTTTCAACGTATCTATATGAATTGGTTTACGGATACAGTCTACAGCACCAAGCTTAAGGCCCTTGATTTCATTGTCCAATTCATCACAATCTGTCAATATTATGGTGCGCAGCTTCCTAAACCGCTCGTCCTCTTTTAGAGATTCGAGAACTTGAAACCCATTCATGTTGGGCATATTTAGATCAAGTATGAGTATGTTAATCCCATCATGCTCCTCAAGCACACGCATAGCTTCCACTCCGTCACAAGCAGTCAATATGCAATATTCACTTAGCATGTTTTGATGATCAATCTGTCAGATGCTGAATCATCAACAACCAAAATCTTAAGTGGCATTGTTAATCTTCCTCCTTTAGCCCACACTCACCCCTGGTTTCCCTTGAATTACTTTAATTCCTCAAGCAGTTTTCTTAATAATTTTGAAAACCTGCTACACGCCGAAGAAAAACTCTGCAGATTGGTTTTCTGAGCGCCTTTTCGGTATCGTTTGCCCGAACCTGTGCATCTTGAATTGGGACTTTACTTTCTTGACATCATTACTACCGTCCCCGCTTGCGACGAGCTGTTTTGATTACTTCGAATATGGATCCCTCACGCCTAAAACCTTGCTTTTCGTAATACTCATCAACATCGGACATAACATAAACAATTCGATCGGGATAGTCTTTATAAATGCATTCCATTAACTTTTTCCCGATATTTTTACCTCTGTATTCGGGTTTGACCAATAAGTCGCACACATAAATATAAAAGCCACAGTCATCTATGGAACGCGAATAACCGCATAAGACACTGCCTTCGTAAGCTACATATGTTATCGAATTATGAAGGGCATCTTTATACTTTGCAGAAAATTCATCCGCCCAATAACAAGACCAGTCCTGCCCTTCATTTTTGATAAGTAACATCAGTTTTTCTTCATCCAGCTCTTTTTGGAATTTCCTTATCTCCATACCAAGACCTCCGAACTTCTGTAAAAACGCATTTACTTTAACTTTGCGTTATTTAGCTTGCAATTCTTTTGAAACCAATGACGATGCAATTTGGAACGCCTTTATCCTGCGTACAAGGAGTGTGTGCTGAGAAGTACCTTGTTTCAGCTTTGGCAGTACCTTCTCACATTTACTAATCGTTGACTCTATAGCCCGGAGTGCTTCTTTTAATTCTTCTTCTGTGTAATCATTCATAAAATCGTCCCCTTAAGTGCATTTCCAGTCAATTTTGGCCGGGTTTGGCTCGTCCTCCACTGAAACGGAGCGCAGAGCGGCTTCCATCCGACAGCACTCGTCGGCAGCAAACTGCTCGATTTGTTCCCATGGTGAATCAGTCCCAAGCTGATCATAAGCGACAGCCAGCGCTCCATAAAAAGCAAGTCCGATACAGTGCCTTGCTGAGTGAATCGTCGATGCACACTGACCTATTGCTCTGGCAGCAGCTTGCGCGACGGGATTTCCTTCGGATTGGCGAGCAGCCGCATGACACTCGAGAATTATTGGTTTCACCTGTGGCAGTTTCATTGAACCCGACAGCCACTGACGGGCGGCATTCAGCGCATTTTGCGGACGCAAGTCATCCGGATAGTGCTTGTTCCACAACGGCAACAAAACTTGTTCGGAGTAATCAACAGCCCAATTTGCAAGTGTTCCCTTGCTCTGTGTCTCTATTAATTTCATCAGCGACTGAATATACGGTGCCCTCCAGTCACTTAGCATTTTTCGAGTTTTTGCCATACTCTATCCTCCCAATCTAATTGATCTTAAGCTCAAATTATTCAAGTAATTCTATAATTCTTTTATTCCGTTATCTTCCAAATGTCTATCTATTCCGTCGTAAAAGCTAAAATACTCGAATCTATCATTATTGAATCTCAAATTCAGTTGCTGTTTCTTCTAAGAAAAATGAAGAACGGACATCATCCTTACCATTAAGAGACCAATTTGGCACATCTATTTTATTTTGTACCCATATCCCATATTTTCTTAATCGTTTTGCCCCAGAACTCGCTATCAGCCCATAACGCTGTGAACCCTTTGCTTTAGCTTTAATCCACTTTTTTGCAACTTCTAAATCTTGAGTAAGATATATTGGTTAATCCTTATCAGCTTCTGTGTATAATTTCTTTGCCTTATTTATATCAACATCAAGGTGAAATTTAACAAAGGCTGAAACCTTTTCACTTCTAAAGGACCTCAGTGATACTGCCAAATACAATTCTTCTACTATTTGATAATGGATACCTTCAGTTAATTTATAAAACGAATTCCCTTTAGCGTATTCTTCATCAATTATTTTATCAGATATGCACATATCCCAAGC
>DUUG01000159.1 GCA_012841675.1 Clostridiales bacterium | reverse complement strand
GAAAACAGCGGCCTGCTCCACGCTATACCTGCCGGGCTCCGACGCATATTTTTCCATGCAAGTTTGATCCATAAGATACACTACCGTATCCGGATGCAAAAATGACGTGGCCAGCTTGGCTTGGTTATCGTTTAAGGCCGCGTCGGCCAAGGTGCCTGTGGATTCCAGCAGGATTTCTGTCAGCGAAACCACCGACTGCCCATCTCCGTTTAAATCAGGGAATTTGCTGGCGGCGGCCACATGCAAATCGCTATACACATGCACGCCCAAAGAATCGGTGGTCAGCACCATCACAACGGCATCCGGCCGAGGATCATTCTCGCGCAGCAGAAGAAAAGCGGATAGGCAAAGAACCGCCGCCACGGAAAACAAAATCACGCCTTTATAGTGGTACCATAGAACATCCGTGAGCCAGACGCGAAAGCCCAGCTCTTGGATGGTTCGTTTTTCCCCGTCAGGGCGCATAGAACGACCTCCTTACGCCAGAGGTTTCATGGTCGGGAACAAAAGCACATCGCGAATGGTGGCACTGTCGGTAAGCAGCATGACAAGCCGGTCGATACCGATTCCGATACCGCCCGTGGGAGGCATGCCGTACTCAAGAGCCGTAACGAAATCCTCGTCCATGGGCATGGCTTCCTCGTCACCTTTTTGACGTAGCTCCACTTGACGCAGGAACCGCTCCTTCTGGTCAATGGGATCGTTGAGCTCGGCAAAGGCGTTGGCCATTTCCCAACCGTTGACAAACAGCTCAAACCGCTGGGTGAGCCGCGGATCGTCCATTTTCTTTTTGGCCAAAGGCGAAATTTCAATGGGATGATCTATAATAAAAGTGGGAGAAATCAGAGTTTTTTCCACCTTTTCCTCAAACAAGGCGGCCAGCACTTCGCCCCAGGACGCATCCTTCTCCACAGGAACATCTAAGCGAGAAGCCGCAGCCCGGGCCTGCTCCGCATCCATCTGCATAAGGTTTTCGCCGGTCACTTCCGCCACAGCGTCGGCCATGGAAATACGGCGGAAGGGCGGAGTGAAATCAATTTCCTTGCCCTGGTAGGTAAATTTCGTCGTGCCGAACACCTTCATGGCACAGCCGGAAAACACCCGTTCGGCCAGATCCATCATAGCTTCCAGGTCGGTATAGGCCTCATACAGCTCCAGCAGGGTAAATTCGGGGTTGTGGCGGTTGTCCATGCCCTCGTTGCGGAACACGCGGCCCATTTCATAGACCTTTTCCATGCCGCCGACGATAAGCCGCTTTAAATACAGCTCTAGCGAAATGCGCAGATAGAGATCCAAATCCAGGGTGTTGTGGTGCGTCACGAAGGGGCGGGCAGAGGCGCCGCCGTAAATAGTGTGCAATACGGGGGTTTCCACTTCCACAAAGCCCATATCGTCTAAAATACGGCGGATTTCCGTCAAAATGGCGCTTCGCTTAAGCATAGTGTCCCGCACGTCCTTGTTGACGATCAGGTCCACATACCGCTGGCGGTAGCGAAGATCCGTATCTCGCAGGCCATGCCACTTTTCCGGGAGAATCTGAAGCGATTTAGACAAAAGCACATAGGAGGAAGCATGGATGCTTGGCTCGCCCATTTTTGTGCGGAACACAAGGCCCTTGACACCAATAATATCACCGATATCCAGTTTTTTAAACCGTGCAAATTCCTCTGCGCCGATGTCATCGCTTTTGACGTACACCTGCGTCCGCCCCGACTGGTCGGCAACGTCGAGAAAGGCCACCTTGCCCTTGCCGCGGTAGGCCATAATACGGCCGGCAACGGAAACAGTTGTGTTTTCCAGCTCGTCAAATTTTTCTGCAATGTCGGCACACTTTGTGTCCCGGTCATATTTGATTATGGCAAAAGGATCGCGCCCCTGCGCCTGCAGCTCGGCCAGCTTATCCCG
>DUUG01000158.1 GCA_012841675.1 Clostridiales bacterium | reverse complement strand
GTTCACGTTGCTGGCAATGGCTGTGTAAACGGCACCGCCGTCCCACGTTCTGTGATGGGAGAAGATCTTATCATGCACCTCGACATACCAAACGGCGTATTTGTCCACCCGGTCGTCGTTATTTCCATACTTGGGCGCTTGTAGAAGCTCCTTATGCAACTCCTCGAAGTCTACAAAATCGGCCGTAAGAGCCTTCCTAAGCTCGGAAAGAGTCAGCTTTTTTTCTTCGAACACCAACTGCTCCACGGCAGCCAAAGAATCGGCCATGGTCGCAATGCCCATGCATCCGGCACCGTGGACAGAGGGGTACAACGCACCGCCGTCGTTAATGTCCAGCCCCCGGCCGATACAATCTTGGCAGAAACAGGACAAAAACGGCTGTGTGTATTGAATTTTATTGTACCGCTCGTTTTCATTCTTAAAAAGCCGCATATATTCCGCAGCCCCAAACTCCATCTGGGCTTCTACGGCTTCTATGAATTCCTTCATATTAGCAAACTGGTGGGGTTCCCCCGTCTTTGGCCCCATCTGTACCCCTGTCTGCAGGCATTTGCCGTTGTTGATGGCCAATTCCAAATACTTCGGGCTGTTATACCGACCGTCGGACCAGGGCGGCTGCTGTCCGGGCAGGAAATTTTCAATACAGCCGACCATGCAATAGTCTCTTGCGTCTTCTATGGCATAGCCATGGCGATGCAGTGCCGGAATATTGATTTCATCGTTCATGAGAGCCGGATACCCAAGCCCTGTTCCGATACTTTGCAGGCAGGCATCCAGAAACGCATCCGGTATACCGTCATAAATTCTTGCCGAAAGGTTCGGGCCCGGAATATTGCAGTTCCGAACAGCATCTATAATTAAATAGGAAAGCTCGTTCACACCGCCTGTGCCGTCTCTTTTACGGCCTCCGATGGCAATGTTGACTACATCGTCGCCGCCTTTATACTGCCGTTCGCCGATTTTGTAGAAAGTACACTCCAGCAGAGAGCGGGCCTCCTCTTTTGTGATCCGGCCGCAGGCTAAGTCTTTCTCATAAAACGGCCAGAGATACTGATCCATCCGGCCAAGAGCCATGGCATACCGTTCTTCGTATAAAAAGGCAGTGTGCGTTAAGAAAACAAGCTGAAGCGCCTGCCGGAAGGTTTCCGGCTTGTGGTCTACAAGATAGAGACAAGTTTCTCCCACCTTGGTAAGCTCGTTTCTCTGCTCTGCTGTAACATCCTTTTCCGCCGCCCTGGCCAGTGCCGCTTCCCCATATCCCGCAACCATTTTGGCAAAGCCTTGCATGGCAATTTCCGCCGCGCGAAGAAAGCAAACGCGCTTTTCATCTTCTGCATGCACCATTAACGACGCGTAAATCCGTTCTAACGTGCCGGGAATGCCCTCCTGCAAAAACGTGACATAGTCGGCGCAAAAATGATCCGCGTTGGTGACAAAGGTGTTGGCACCAAAGCTTTGCACAATTCTTTTTGCGTGCTGTAAAGTTTCGTCGCTTATATCCTCACCCATGTCGAAAATAGCGCCACGCAGGGAACCGGCAATCCGGTCATTTTTGTATATGTGCTTTTTGTGCTTATCAAACAAAGAGGCAGAGGCCATGGCCCTTGCAATGGGAACCGGTTGGGTATATCCTTCGGCAAAGCCAAGATAAAGCCAATAATCCCGCAACGACCGTTTCGAAGGCGTTGGTTCAGCCATTTCGGCCTTCAAATTTGATAAAAACTGCATGAAGATTCACTCCTTTCAGCTTTTTAATTATACAACATTTATGTAGATATTTATATGGATTTTATTGATTTTTTTAGATTTGTTTGATATACTTGCCCCAAAGAAGGGAAGGGAGGCTTTTTGATGACATACTTCAAAATTATCTTATCTGATTTGCCCCGAGTTGCTTTTGCTCATACGCAAGAAACGGATAAGTACGACATGCGATCGAATCCTCATGCGAATATCCTTGAGCTGACAAGTCTTGAACAAGGGGATGTGACCGTTACCTACGAGGATGGAAAAAAGATTTTTCTCCCTGCGCCCGGTTTTATCGCCAACATCCATCGAATAACTTCGCGCGCTACCTCCTATTCCCCGCGCATTCGTCACACCACAGCCGTTATATTCGCAACGTATACATATGAGGAGATTTCCATAGAAGAAGTTTGTTCCTTGCGACACCATACGCTTCTTCCCTCGCAGGGGCAAACCTTTATGGCCATTCTGCCGCTTTATTTACCCTATGCGCCTGAGTATGAAATATTGAATCAGCATTTGGCG
>DUUG01000157.1 GCA_012841675.1 Clostridiales bacterium | reverse complement strand
GTATGGAGCAATTCTCCACTCTGCGCCGAGAAGACGGGCTTTCCGGGTTTCCCAAGCCCTCCGAAAGTGCATATGATGCATTTATTGCCGGTCATGCCAGCGCGGCCATTTCTGTGGCTTTAGGAAGCGCCCGGGCCGCCCGCTTGCAAGGCAACTTGCAGCATACGATTGTTATGATTGGCGACGGTTCGTTGACCGGCGGCATGGCGTACGAGGCTTTAAACGACGCCGGCGGCAGCGGAGAAAGGCTTATCGTTATTTTAAATGACAACGGCATGTCCATTGACAGAAGTGTGGGGGGGCTTGCTAAAAAGCTGACTGCATTGCGGATGAAAGGCCCCTACCGCCGTGCAAAAGTAAGATACCATCGCTTCATGGATCGGTTACCTGTTTTGGGAGCGGAGATCGACCGCGTTTTGACGGATATGAAAAACAGTTTAAAGCATGCGATTTTGCCCGGTTCGTTTTTTGAAAGCATGGGATTTACCTATATTGGGCCGGTAGATGGTCACAATATTAAAGAACTTTGCACCATTCTGGAAGAAACAAAAACGTATGACAAGCCTGTGTTAATCCACGCCTTGACCAAGAAAGGGAAGGGCTATTCCCACTCCGAAACAAGACCGAAAGAGTTTCATGGGGTGTCGTCTTTTCATGTGCCGTCGGGGATTTGCCAAAAGTCCAGTGAAAAAACCTTTACCAACGCGTTTAGTGCGGCTATTACCCGTTTAGCGGAAGCAAACCCGAAAATCGCTGCCATTACGGCGGCTATGCCGGAAGGAACGGGGCTTGCCTGTTTTAAAAAGCGTTTTCCCGAGCGGTTTTTTGACGTCGGGATTACCGAGGGGCATGCCGTCGCCATGGCGGCAGGACTAGCCAAGGGTGGTATGCGCCCTGTGGTCGCCATTTATTCTACCTTTTTACAAAGAGCATACGATCAGTTGCTTCACGATGTGGGAATTCTGGGTCTGCCGGTTACTTTTTGCATAGATAGGGCAGGCTTTGTCGGCGAAGACGGGGAAACCCATCAGGGGCTATATGATATGGCCATGCTGACGGCTGTCCCCGGTATGCAGGTGTTTGCCCCGTCTAACGAAGCCGAGCTTACGGATATGCTTCGCAAAGCGGTTTCCATTAACGGACCGACGGCCCTTCGCTATCCGCGGGGAGGTTTGCCTGCCTTTTCCGCCAACACGGCAGAGAAGGATGCTGTCCGCATTTTCCCGGAAAATGCGAAAAGTGCGGCGGAAAAGCCGGATGTTTCGATTATAACCTATGGGCGGACGGTGGATGCGGCCCTTTCGGCGGCGAAAAAACTGCAGAAGGCCGGCGTTAAGGCAGATGTATGGAAATGCAACCGCCTTTGGCCCGTTCCCATAAACGAAATGCAACCGGAACTGGCAAAAAATATACTGGTTTGCGAGGAAAATGCAGCCACCGGATCCATAGGACTGTTTATTTCGGCCGCGCTTACCGGAACAAAGCACAATGTGGTCTGTCAAAACTGCGGAAATACCTATGTGGTACAGGGCTCTGTTTCCGAGCAGCAGGCACGATACGGCCTTGACGCAGAGGGGATATGGAAGGCCGCAATAAAGCTTGCGGCTAAGCCCGACAGGAGGACAGCTTGTGAAAGTATTACTTGAACCCAATCGGACGAAAGATCACTGCTATCGCGTTACGGCGCAGGCGGCGCAAATCCTGCATGAGGCCGGGGCGAAGGTATTTGTGGCCGAACCGGAGGCAAAAGAGTGCCTTCCCGATTTTGTCGAGCTTTTAAAGGGCGATTTAAGCGAATTTTCCGCGGTTGTGGCCTTTGGCGGAGATGGAACCCTTCTGTCTGCTGCTCACAGGGCCGCGGATTTTGGCGTGCCGCTTGTGGGCGTCAATCTAGGCACGGTTGGCTTTCTCACAGAGGTCGAGCCGAAGGATATTGGCTTGCTTGTGCGCCTTACTACGGGTGCATACAGCCTGGAAGAGCGTATGATGCTTTCTATCCTTCTTTACCGGGGGGATAAGGTTATTTACGAAACCAACGCCTTAAACGATTGTATCGTTTCACGGGGAGGTACGCCAAGAAGCATTCCGCTTGTGCTGCAAAGTGACGGAAAGACGCTGAAAACTTTGTTGGGAGACGGTGTTATTGTTGCCACCCCTACGGGAACCACGGCGTATTCTTTGTCGGCAGGGGGGCCTATTGTAGAACCCATGGCGGAAAGCATAACGATTACTCCCATTTGCGCGCATGCTTTATATGCAAAGGCCTTCGTTCTGCGGCCGGAGCGCGTTGTTTCGATTTTGATCGGTCCTATGGAGGGGAAAGAGGCCTGGTTATCCGGCGACGGAGTGGAATCGGTTCCTCTTTGCTCCGGGGACAGAATTGTGGTGCACCGTTCTCGCCTGACCACTCGGATTGTAAAATTCGGTAATGATAATTTCTACGATATTTTGAAAGAAAAACTCATGGACAGGAGCGAGAAAAAATGAAGTTTCAGCGCCAAAACCTAATTCTCAAAATGATTGAAGAGGAGTGCATTGAAACCCAGAAAGAGCTGTCCGACCGATTAAAGGCAGCGGGCTTTGATGTAACGCAGGCCACCGTATCCCGTGATATCAAAGAGCTTCGCATCGTGAAAATTTTGGATGCCAACGGGAAATACCGCTATGCAGCCGCGGCTGATGATACGACTAGCGATTTCTCCGTTCGGTTTCGGAATATTTTTCGCGAAAGTGTCGTAAGCGTTGATTATGCCGGAAATATTGTTGTCATCAAAACGCTGACGGGTGTTGCCAATGCCGCTGCCGCCTCGATTGATAATATGCGTATCCCCAGTATTGTCGGATCACTAGCGGGCGATGATACCATTTTGCTTGTCATGCGCGATGAACAAAACTCTATTGACCTCTGTGTAGACATTAAAAACATGCTGAAATAGACAGGGAGGAAAGACGCTTGCTCTCTCTTTTGCATATTGAAAATATTGCCGTGATCGAAAAGGCGGAAATTGCCTTCGGCCCCGGTCTCAATGTGTTGACAGGAGAAACGGGAGCGGGCAAATCTATTATCATCGATTCGCTTAACTTGCTTTCCGGCGAAAGGGCCTCCCGCGATCTAATCCGAACCGGAGAGAAACGCGCCATAGCCGAAGGCGTCTTTACTTCCGTTCCCAAGGAGCTTATTGACTTTCTGGAGGAGCAGGGGATTGCTCCTGAGGAGGACGGATCTGTTTATATAACCCGACAGGTAGGGCAGGATGGGAGAAGCCTGTGCCGTATCAACGGCCGGCCGGTGCCCCTTTCCACCTTGCGGGTTATAGGCGGGCTTTTGCTTCGCTGTCACGGCCAACAGGATAGCAGAAGCTTGACGGACGCAGATAAGCACCTTGCGCTTTTGGATGCCTACGCAGAAAACGAATCCTTGCTGCAGGAATACCATACCTGTTTAAATAAATTGAAGGAAATCCGTCATCGCCAGCGAGCCTTGCAGATGGACGAAGGGGAGAAGGCCCGGCGGATTGAAATGCTGACGTATCAGATCAACGAAATCGAAGCCGCCGCCATTACCCCCGGGGAAGACGAGGCTTTGATGTCCCAGCGACAATTTGCCGAGAACGCGGAAGCCGTTGGCGATGCGTGTCAGCAAGTGGCATTCTGCCTGTCTGGCGGGATAGAACCCGGATCGGAGGGCGCTATTTCTCTGCTGCAGACGGCTGCCAGAGCGCTTATAAACTTGGGTACGGCGGGGCAAGAGGTGTTTGGCCCGCTGGCTGACCGGTTGGCCGAGCTTTCTTACCTTGCGGAAGACTGTGCCGCCGATGTGGCCCATGCGGCGGCAACGCTGGATGAGCTTCCTTATACGTTGGATGAGATAATCGAGCGTTTGTCGGTTTTAAACTCTTTAAAGAAAAAATACGGCGGCGATTTGGAATCAGTTTTGGAGTTTTTGGAAAATGCCAAGGCCGAACTAGAGCAAATCACCCTTTCGGAGGATGAGCTCATTCGCCTGGAGCATGCGTATAAAGATGCATATGACGAAACCTTGGCCTCGGCCCAAGCCCTGTCCGAGCAGCGCAAAAAGGCGGCCCGAGAGATGGAAAAGGCCGTAAATGCGGAGCTTGCCTATCTGTCCATGGCCGGGGCGAAGTTTTCTGTTGTGTTTGAACCGCGGCGGAGGGAGGGGCGCCTGATTTTTGGCGCCGACGGTTTGGATATGGTAAGCTTCTATATTGCCGCCAACAAGGGAGAAGAGGCAAAGCCCCTGGCCAAGACGGCATCAGGCGGTGAGCTTTCCCGCATTATGCTTGCTTTGCAGACGGTTTTGGCAAATAAAGAAGGGCCGACGCTGATTTTTGACGAAATTGACGCCGGCATCAGCGGTAATGCCGCTGCAAGAGTGGCCGAACGCCTGGCAAGGCTGTCTTTTGGCAGCCAAGTGCTTTGTGTAACGCACCTGCCCCAGATGGCGGCCATGGCCGACATCCATTTCCACATCGCAAAAGGAGAAAAAGACGGGCGGACTTCCACCGTTGTGAAAAAGCTTACCGAGGAAGAACGAATGTATGAGTTGGCTCGTATTGCCGGCGGCGACCGTCCGGGAGAAAGCATGCTTTCTGCGGCCAAGGAACTACTTACTACTGCCAAGCAGTATAAACAACAAAACCGTTAAGGGGGACGCATATGGACTATGATAAGCTTTTATGGATAATTGAGCAGGACAGCCGACTTTCTGCGGCACAACTGGCCGGTATGCTGGGCGGAACGAAAGAAGAAGTGGAAACCAAAATTAAAGAATTCGAAGAAAATAAAACCATCCTGGGATACAAAACCATTGTGGACTGGGATAAAACAGACCGTGAAATTGTCACCGCCCTAATCGAAGTCAAGGTAGTTCCTCAGCGGGGTGAGGGGTTTGACCGTGTAGCCGCTCGCATCTACCAGTTTCCCGAGGTGGACAGCGTGTATCTCATGTCCGGCGGGTTTGACCTGATGGTTTTAATCGAGGGCAAGACCATGAAGGAGGTTGCCCTGTTTGTGGCACAGAAGCTGGCAGTGTTGGATTCGGTTTCGGCCACGTCCACCCATTTTGTGCTGAAGAAGTACAAGGATAAGGGTGTTGTTTTCGATGAAGAAAAGATGGAGGATAAGCGTACACCCATGGTATAGGTGTCGCTTTACATAAAGTATGGATTTTACATCACGCATTAACCCGGTTGTTGCCGGCATGAAACCTTCGGGGATCCGCCGGTTTTTTGATATCGCTTTTACTATGGAGAATGTGGTTTCTCTGGGGATCGGAGAGCCTGATTTCGTTACCCCGTGGCATATTCGAGATGCAGGCATTTATTCCCTGGAAAAAGGGAACACCATGTATACACCCAACCCCGGCTTGCCCGAGCTTCGGAAGGCAATCGCCCGGTACCAGCAGCGCCGCTTCGATCTGCATTATGATCCGGAAGAGGTGCTTGTTACCGTCGGAGGAAGCGAAGCCATTGACCTTGCCATCCGCGCCTTTGTGACGCCGGGCGATGAGGTTATTATTCCCGAGCCGTGTTTCGTCTGCTATGGCCCCATTGTGCGGCTGGCCGGCGGTGTGCCTGTGGCGCTTCCGACCATGTCGGAGGATTCCTTCCGAATTAACCCTACAAGGCTTAAAGCGGCGATTACGGAGAAAACGAAAATTCTGATTGTGCCGTTTCCCAATAACCCCACCGGTGCTGTCATGCGGAAAGAGCATCTGGAGGAAGTTGCAAAAATCTGCGTGGCCCACGATCTCATTGTAGTTTCTGACGAGATATATGGCGAATTAACGTTCGGCAACCAGCGCCACGTTTCCATTTCCTCGCTGCCTGGAATGCGCGAGCGGACCATCATTGTCTCCGGTCTTTCCAAAAGCCACGCCATGACCGGATGGCGCATCGGCTATGCTTTGGCGCCGAAAGAGGCTATTGCGCCTATGAACAAGGTGCATCAGTATGCCATTATGTGTGCCCCGATTATGAGCCAGTACGCCGCCATTGAAGCCATCGAAAACGGCGACGACGATATTGCCATGATGGCGGAGGAATATGACCGCCGCCGCATGATGATTACAGACGAGCTAAACCGCATGGGGCTTCCCTGCTTTGAACCGGAGGGCGCCTTCTACGTTTTCCCGGATATTCGAAGCACCGGCCTTTCCAGTGAGAAATTCTGCGAATCCCTGCTCTATGCCGAACGGGTAGCGGTTGTGCCCGGCGACGCCTTCGGCGCATCCGGAGAAGGCTTTGTCCGCTGCTCGTACGCTTACTCCGTGCAGAATATCACCATCGCCATGGAGCGGATAAAGCGCTTCCTCGATACATTATAGACGAAGGGAGGGAACCCCCGTGTA
Organism: Clostridiales bacterium; assembly: GCA_012841675.1. Taxonomy (GTDB): domain Bacteria; phylum Bacillota; class Clostridia; order Oscillospirales; family QAMX01; genus DUUG01. The sequence continues at coordinate 691 of DUUG01000157.1, read as the reverse complement.
TGCAACCACCGACCGCCGGGTGCATCTGGCAGCTTGCCCCAATTACGATGCCGGCACGGTAGAGCAGGCCGTGGCTGAATGTATGAATCGGTTTTCCCTGTCCGCCGAAATTGCCGGACGGCGTGTATTGATCAAAGCGAACCTGTTAGGCGCGTACCGGCCTGAAAAATCTGTCACAACCCACCCTTCCGTGGTGGCGGCCGTCGTGCGCTATGCAAAGGCGGCGGGGGCCACCTCCATTATGATTGCCGACAGCCCCGGCGGTATTTTTACTCGCCAAACCCTGGAGCATTTGTACCAAGTGACAGGCATGGCAAAGGTGGCAGAGGAGACGGGGGCGGAGCTTAACTTTGTTGTAAGCGGCGAAGACAAACAGGGATTTTTCATGGCCGATTATATAAAGCAGTGCGATATAATTTTGAATCTGGCCAAACTGAAAACCCATACGTTTGCCCGTCTGACGGCTGCTGTGAAAAACAACTACGGCACCATCCCCGGGCTGGTCAAAGCAAAATACCACGCAAAGCTTCCTGACCGGGACAGGTTTGCCCGTATGCTATGCAACCTCTGCGACATAGTGAAGCCTTCGTTTTCGCTAATCGACGGCGTTGTCGGCATGGAAGGAAAAGGGCCGGCCGGAGGCGATCCCAAGCACGCCGGCGTGTTAATTGCAGCCTGCAATCCCCATTGT
>DUUG01000156.1 GCA_012841675.1 Clostridiales bacterium | reverse complement strand
GGAAGGGAACGTTATACGCCTTTGCCACATCGGCGATGACGCGCATATTGTGCATAAAGCCTTCCGCATCCGTGCGGTGCTCGTACAAGGGGTAGTAGTCAAAGGACAGCATGGCCGGCCGGAGAGTGGCCATATATTCTGCCACGTGGGTGTTGTAGTCGACGCCGTGTTCTGCCAGCCATGCTTTTTTATCTGCCCCTTCGGGAGGTTCGCCCGTTAGCTGCTCTACCGAGGCATAGTCGGGATACAAGTTGCAAACGGCATAGCGGCCGCCGGATAACCTTTTCTCAACGGCACGGCGCACACGGCCTAGCTTGGGAAACCAAGTGGCACTTGGCTCGTCAGTGATATTAAAACCAAGGAGTGCCGGATGGTCTTTGATAGGCTCGATAAACGAAAGGCACGCCTCTATATTGTCGGCTGTGTCGCGGGTGGTGGGCAAATGGACGAGAGCTTTGACGCCTGCCTTTTCGCAGGCGTCTAAAACCGCAGGGGAAGGGTTCCAAGCAAGGTTAAAACCTGCTTCGGCCATTTCTGCATACCGGCGGTCGTTTTCGGCACTGTCCTTGGCGGCAGGCGGCGCACACCATACGCCAAGCATAAGTTTTGGTGTTTTTGTAGCGTCGAAAAGAGGGGAAAGGCTCATAAAATCGCTTCCTTTGTAAATGAATTTAACGGATATGCTGCAAAGACGTTCGGATAATGTTCACAGCTTGTTTTAACTTTCCGGCGCGGGGCAAAAGAGATAACCCTTCGTGGCGAGCAATTTCCTCTGCCGCCTGGGAAATCGTCAATCCGTCTGTAAAAACCGACTTGCCGAAGGCTTCATCCGACAAAGCGGACAGGCATGCGTCTAATTTGCCAATGGCCCAAGAGTCTTTTCGGGGGCCTCTGCTTTTGATTCGGCGTAAAATGACGGGTCTTTGTGCCAGTAAAGTGTATTTCTTTACGGGCAATCCTTCCTGCAATACAGGTGCCAGAAGTTCTTCAAAGTATGTAAAGCAAATGACCGTCATAGGAACGATGACAACGCCGTCATGCGCTTTGGCCAAGGAATGCAAAATCTTGGCATTGGTTTCGCGCCAAAGGGGGTCGTCTTGAAAATCCGGATAGTGCATTTTCTTGGGTGTATTTCTTCGCAGGAAATAACCGAAGCTTTCCGGATCAAAGACGGTGGAACCGGGCAGACGGCGGTGCAATTCAAAGGCCGTCTGTGTTTTGCCAACGCCAAACGGGCCGTTGATCCAAAGAATCATATTTCCTCCTGCTCTGGATAGTTTACGCTTACAGTTGCTCTCCGCCTTCATCCGTCCAATGCTTGTAGAACGAAACGCCTCTCCATCTGTTTTCCAGGAACCCACGCAGGGAGGTTTCCGGCGAAACCCATTCTTCAATGCGTGTCAGTCCAAAGGCCTTCCAGTCAGCAAAGAACCGGTTCAGTTCCTCTCGGTCCAAATTTCCGTGCAGCATGGCGTTGTTCTTGAGCCGCACATACCGAATGGAAAGCCGCGCTTTTGCCACACGCCACAGCCGCAACGCATCACCGGCCACGGCCGCTTCCGCCTTGGCAAACAGCTCGTCGTACTGGTCAAGCATGTCGTTTGTTAAAAACCCGTGTTTCGGGTCATCGTTGAAACCCACGTGGATGTTTTCCCGCGTGACCTTGTCCGTCAGAAGCTCAATATACTGGCGGATAAACCGAGCGGCCGCCCCGTAGTAGTAATCGGTAAACTCGGCGATCAAGGCAGGGACATTTGCGTCGAGATTCCAAAGCAGGCGGCTGATGACGTAGGCCCGAAGCTCGTTTAAGTCCGTTCCGCCGTAGCTTGCGCCATTGGCTTGCTCAAACACGCCCTTGACACCGTTTTTCACAAAGGTTTGAATGTTTTTCTGCAAAACGTGCCAGTTGGGGTGGGGAGTGGGGTAGTGGGCAAAGCAGGTGGTGTAGTCCCAGATGTAGTTGCGGTTGGAAATTTTGCCCCAGTCCTGTAGATCCTTCAGAAGGGACGAACGGGTGCCGTCCGGCCGCTGGACATGGCGTGTTTCGTCGTCGCATTCTTCCAACGGATGGGCAAAGCAGCATTCGATGGTGCAAAGGCGGACGCAAACATTGTGCCGCGGCTTTGTAATCTTGGGGGCGGGGCGGGTGTATTGATACGCTAAGGTGTCGAACACCACATTTGGAAACTCCGGCTCTAGCCGCTCGGCAATGGCGTTGACAAACCGAAGCAAAGTGCCGGCAGGGGAGCCTTCCTCTTCGTCGATCTTCCGGCAAGCGTCGCACTGACAGCCGGGGTCTTTGTCGTTTTGTGAAACGGATATGAGCTTAGCATCCGGCACTTCCTGCAAGCGCCGGCGCACCGATTCCACAGCAATCTCCAGCACCTCGGGGTTAGAAAGGCAAAGCTGTGTCTGCTGCACGCCTTCCGTATGGCGCTTTCCGTTGTACAGGGCGAAATATTCCGGATGCTCTTTCCCATATTTTTCCGGCGGCACCAACGCCTCAAATGTATGTACGAACCAAGCGTAGGTTTTGTGTCCGCCTAACCGTTCCGGAATAGGGGCAAAGGCGCCGTTTAACCGGCTTTTAACGGCAAACGTGGGGTAGCGGGCAAACTCGTAATAGTTGTGATCCCGATATTCCAAAATGGGCACTTGGCAATCGGCAAATTCGCGCAGGCTAAGCTCTGGCTGGAAAGGCACTTTCTCGCAGGTTGCCGTAAAGAACCGGCAGCCAAGCTCTTCCAGAAGGGCATAAACGCCGTAGATGACGCCGCGAACCCCGCCCAATACGGCGACAGAGCCGTTTTGCGCATAAAGAGCGAAGCCATCCGTGTCAAGAGGTTGTGGTGCAGTAAAACCTGCCTGTTCGGCCGCTTTACCGATGTAGATAGCGGGGGATTGTTGCTCTTCCGAAATAGTAAAAACACACGTTGACATCATGCCGAGATAATGGCGAAGCTCTTCCGCGGCAAACTTCTCCTGCGGAGTGGCACTTGCATCCATTACAATGGGAAGAAGGGCCTTGCCTTGCTTGCTAAGCTGTATCATAACTGTTCTTCTCCTTACAACGGGCATATTATTTCTAACGGTCCATATAAACATAAGCATTATATCAACTTCCGGTTTTAATGACAACTGAAAAATTAAAAACAACTTATTTACCGTTTTGCAGACAGGCTGTTGCAAAACCATGAAATTGCAAAAAAAACGGGATATAACCGCTATACAGCCCCCTTTTATAGCACCAGACCTTTTTTTTTGCGGAATAATATGATATAATTTAACTATAATTTGCATAGATGATAGAGTATCAATGAACATAAAAGAGGGGTTGCGCTTTGTATTATTGGTTAGCGGTGTT
>DUUG01000155.1 GCA_012841675.1 Clostridiales bacterium | reverse complement strand
TTTCGAAAAAACGGCTATTTCGCCAATGGGCCGGAAGGAAAAAGACCTGCAAATCGTTAACGCCAGTCAAAGTATTCTTGACCGGCGGTATAATACTGTTGCGTGTTTAACGAAATATAGCGACAGGCACAAGAGTGTCTGCGTTTCGACGCTTCGGCAAAGGCGCAATATTTGCCCATTTCTGCCAAATGCTTTGTGCGCAAGCGTTATAGTATAGCGGCGAAAAAAACTGCCTGCCAACGCCGAAGATAGTTCGGATATGGCAGGCAGGATATAATTTAGACGCCGATGCTGTAGTTGGGGGATTCTTTGGTAATATAGATATCGTGGGGATGGGATTCTTTAAGGCCGGCGGTGCTGATGCGGACAAACTGGGCGTTTTTCTGCAACGCTTCAATAGTAGGCGCGCCGCAATAGCCCATGCCCGACCGCAGACCGCCGACAAGCTGGAATATGGTGTCAGACAGGGGGCCTTTGTGGGGCACACGGCCTTCTACGCCCTCGGGAACCAGCTTGCGGTTGCTCTCTTGGAAATACCGGTCGGAGCTGCCCTTGTTCATAGCGCCAAGGGAACCCATGCCCCGGTAGACCTTAAACTGCCGGCCTTGGTAGATTTCGCTTTCGCCGGGGCTTTCTTCACAGCCGGCCAGCAAACTGCCCAGCATAACCACATCGCCACCGGCGGCCAATGCTTTGACCACATCGCCGGAGTATTTGATACCGCCGTCGGCAATGACGGGGATATTGTACTGGGTGGCGACACAGGCAGCGTCATAGATGGCCGTAATCTGGGGCACGCCCACGCCGGCTACCACACGAGTGGTGCAGATGGAGCCGGGCCCGATGCCAACTTTAATCGCGTCGGCCCCCGCGTCAATCAAGGCACGGGCGGCTTCGGCCGTGGCAATGTTGCCGGCGATGACTTGTGCTTCGGGGTAGGCGCTCTTCACTCTTTGCAGGCAGCGGATAATGTTCTGGTTATGCCCGTGGGCCGAGTCAAGCACCAAAACGTCCACGCCTGCGTCAAGCAGTGCCGCCACCCGGTCCATTACATCGGGGGAATCGCCGATGGCCGCGGCAGCGAGCAGTCGGCCGTTGGCATCCCGGGCAGAGTTGGGATATTGCAGGGCCTTTTCAATGTCTTTAATGGTAATTAAACCTCTAAGCGCAAAGTTTTCGTCCACAAGGGGCAGCTTTTCAATCTTGTGGCGGCGCAGAATTTCCTTTGCCTCTTCCAAGGTGGTGCCCTCGGGGGCGGTGATCAGGTTTTCCTTGGTCATTACATCGTTGATTTTCTGCGACATATCGTCTTCAAACTTTAAATCGCGGTTGGTGAGAATGCCAACCAGCCGCCCATTCTGACAGATGGGCACGCCGGAAATCCGGTATCTGGACATTAAAGCGTCTGCGTCGGCCAGCGTTTTGCCGGGATCTAAGAAAAAGGGATTTGTGATAACGCCGTTTTCCGAGCGTTTGACCTTGTCCACTTCCGCGGCCTGTTTTTCGATGGACATATTTTTGTGGATAACGCCCATGCCGCCCTCCCGGGCAATGGAGATGGCCATGCGCGATTCGGTAACCGTATCCATAGCGGCGCTCATAAACGGAATATTGAGTCGAATTTTGGTGGTAACACGCGTGGTAACGTCTACATTCTTGGGCAAAACATCGCTAGCGGCGGGGATCAGAAGCACATCGTCAAAGGTGACCCCGTCTTTAACGAACTTATATGAAAAATCCGTATTGACCATTCCACACTTCCTTTCTTCTTACGGCCTGTACGTTGATTTTATTCCTAATATTATACGCTTTGTCAAAAGCAATGTCAAGCAAGTTGTATTTTGTAAGTTATGGAAGAAAAGCAAAAACTTTTGGCATGGGGGAACAAAAGGGAGAAAGCATCGTCTGAATAGTAACAAGGAAGTGATACCAATGCATTTGCATGATAAACATTTAGATAACGAAGTAATTGCCGCCTTTGTGGACGAAGCCCTGCCCCTTACGGAACGGGAGGCGGCCACGGCGCATTTGGCGTCTTGCCAAACGTGTGCGGCGTTGGCAAAGGCGCTATATGCCGACCGGTATGCGCTGCACCGCCTGAGAACGCCTGCTCCGGAGGGGTTGGCGGAAGCAGTAATGGCAAAGGTTGGCTCAGTCAAGCCGCGGCGCCCCCGCCGTTTTGTCTATGGAACGTATGCGGCCGCGGCGTTGCTGGTACTTGTGTTTGGCGTCTATTTCGGCCAGAATCCTAAAAAATCTGCGGACAGCTTGCATGCCCCGGCAGAGCTTTCGGTGGCCGAAGGCAAGCTGCAATTCTATGACACGGCGCTAAACGCCGCTTCTTCTCACTCAGACGATTTGATTACCAAGGCAAATTCGTTGGAAATTGGACTTTTGCCTCCCGACGCGCTTTTCCCGGAAGCCCATGTGCTGCTTCGGATGGATGCGGCCGCTTTGGAAGCAAGCGGACTGGATTGGCAGAATCAAACGGAGCTTATGCGAATCCCGTCAGACTCCGGTGGCTTTTTGGTGGCATACGCCATTAGTGCCCAAGAATATGCCGTTCTCTTGCCAAAAGGAGAAGTTCTGCGGGACCAAAGGCCGGCAGACAAAGGCGAAGATCTCATGTATGTTCTTCTTGTGGATTTAAAGTAGAATAAAAAGCAGGCAAAGGTTTTTGCCTGCTTTTTTCATGCCTTTTATTATGGCGAAAATGGAGGAAAACCATTCTCGTTTACTTGCAACGGGGAGTTGCCCATTGTATAATAGATATAATAGAAGAAATTATAGGCAGGAAAGGATACCTCATGAAGGAAAAAAACTACACCATTCCCATCAATGAGAGTTTTGAGCTAAAATCTGGTTGCCCCCTTTGCCGCTTGTACGAAAAAACAAAGGAGAAAACCTTGGATTATATTACCGGTGCTGCCATGATGGAGCCGGATGTTCGGCAGGAAACCAATCGGCAGGGCTTTTGCCATCAGCACTTCTCCGATATGCTCAAGCTCAAAAACCGGCTGAGCTTGGCTCTGATGCTGGAAAGCCATATGGATGTGCTGGAAAAGGTATGCTTTGAGGACACCAAGGGTTTTCTGGGCCGGGCCAACGACCCCATTAAAACGGCGGATGCTCTGGCAAAAGCAGACCAGTCTTGCTTTGTCTGCCGCCGGATTGACGAGTATATGGGCCACTATTATTCCAATATTGTCTACCTTTGGAAAAGCGAGCCGGTATTTAAGCGCCGTTTTGCCGAACAGGAGGCCTTTTGTATCCCCCATCTGCATAAACTGTTAGAACAGGCGAAAAAGTCCTTGTCTAAACGGGATCTGCCGGATTTTGTCAAGGATGCCGTGGCCGTAACCAGAAAGCGGCATACGGAATTAAGGGCAGATCTGGCTAAGTTTACAAAGAGCTTTGATTACCGCTTTGCGGAAGAAGGCAAGGCGGAAAACGTTAAAAATTCCGTGGAAAACGTAATTGCGTATCTGGCCGCCTTGGGCCGATAGAAAGGAGCAACTATGCAGAAAACATTCATCTACAACGGGCTCGTTATAACCCCTTGGCGTGTTCTGCAAAACGGACATGTTTTGGTGGAGGACGGTTATATAACCGCCGTAGGCTCCGGACAGACGGAAATTCCCGAAGGAGCTATTGGGGTTGATGCAAAGGGAAACTATGTGGCTCCCGGTTTTATTGATATCCATACCCACGGCGGCGGGGGCTTTGACTTTATGGACGGTGATTCCGAGTCTCTTCTCGGCGCGGCAAGAGCGCACCTTCAATTCGGCACGACAACCATTGTTCCCACCACCGTTTCTGCCGACAACAACAAGCTTTGGCCCGTGTTTGAGGCCTACCGCAAGGCAAAAGCTCAAAAACACGACGGCGCCGATTTTGGCGGCATCCATCTGGAAGGCCCCTACTTTAACATCGAGCAGAAGGGCGCTATGGACCCGAAGTTTGTCAGAAACCCCGACGAAAAGGAAATCGAGGAGGTTCTCTCCCGCTCCGACGATATTGTAAGATGGAGCGTAGCACCCGAGCTGCCCGGCGCTTTTGACATGGCGCGGAAACTCCGCAAACTGGGCATTATCGTTTCCCTTGGCCACACCATGGCCGTATATGACCAGGTGCTGGAAGCGTATGAAAACGGCTTTACCCTTTGCACCCATTTGTATTCCGCCATGGCCGGCGTTCGGCGTATTAACGCCTTCCGCCACGCAGGCCCCGTGGAAGCTGCTTTCTTAATTGACGAAATGGACGTGGAAATTATTGCCGACGGCGTACATTTGCCCGAGGCATTGCTTAAGCTCATTGTGCAGAA
>DUUG01000154.1 GCA_012841675.1 Clostridiales bacterium | reverse complement strand
GCTGCTGTTCCCCGCCGGAAAGTGTTGAGTATAGGCGCTTGGCATACGCCTCCATCCCCACCAAGGCCAGCGCGTTCTGTGTTTCTTCTTTGACCTTTTTCCCGGAGAAATGGAGAAAACCTGTTTTCCCGTAAAGCCCTGTCCGAACAATCTCAGACGCCGTGGCCGGAAAAGACGCACCAATGGCCGATGCATTTTGCGGAACATAGGCAATCCGCTTCCACTGCTTAAACGCGGACAAATCGGTGTCAAACAGGCGGATTTTGCCCGCCTGCGGCGAAAGTTCCCCTAATAAAAGTCGAATAAGCGTGCTTTTCCCCGCCCCGTTGCCCCCAAACAGCACCGCAAACGCCCCTAGAGGAAGCGACATTTCCGCTTCCTCTACAATGGGCGTTTTGTTATACCGAAAGGTGAGTTGTTGTACTTCAATGGCATTCATGTTATTCCCTTTTTACTGCAGAGTATCAAGCAGGGGCAAAAGCTCTAAGGGTTGGTCGATTCCATAGTCAAATTGCGCGTATTCCTCCGGATTGCCGCAGCCGTAGCGGGCAGCAACCGTTACAATCCCGTTGGCGCGGCCGGCTTCCAAATCCTTATGCCGGTCGCCGAGGATAAGCCATTGGCCTTTTGGCCCCTGTTGCATGAGCTCCCGCACCATATCCTGTTTATCAGGTGCCCCGCACCGAATTTGCGAGAAATACTTGACAATCCCGGACTCATGTAAAGCCGCATCCACGTGACCTTTTGTGCGTGTGCTGGCAATGGCAAGGTAATACCCTTTCCTCTCCAATTCCTGCAAAAGATCGACAACACCGCTGTAAAGCAGCTTGCTTCCCATGCCTATTATAGCCTCATTTTCCATATTTTCTACTTGCGCGGCAAACTCTAGCCGCTCTTCTTTAGAAAACTGAGGGTATAACCGACTGTAAAAATCCTCATCGGCATAGCCTACCAACCCGCTGATTTCGTCCGCCGTTCTTACGGGAAGTCCCCAGCGACGCGCCATTTCCTGGCAGGCCTCAACCGAAACGAAAGCCGAATCGACTAGCGTTCCATCCATATCAAAAATCAGGTTGTAGTTTTGCTTTGTCATTCTCTATCTCCTAGTCTACTTTATTGTAATGCTTCTTTCAGCGCGGCAATATTCTGCCGCATGATGGAAAAATAATCGTCGCCGGCGGCCTGCTGTTCGGATGTTAAGAATTCCAACGTGCTCAGCGAAGCAATTTTTACGCCGGTTTCCCTTGCTATGGTCGTTGCTGTGGTAGCGTTGCCCGACTGCTCATAGAAAACCGTCGTCACGTCGTTTTCTTGGATAAATTGAATGGATTCTCTTAACTGATCAGGCGACGGCTCGGAATCGTGGGAAACGCCTTCCAGCCCAATTTGACGCAGTCCATAGGCGTGACAGAGATAGGCAAACGCCCGATGCGTTACCACCACGTCCCGTTTTGACACCTCAGCAAGGGCTGTTTGAAATTCTAAGTCAAGCTCGTCAAACTGCTTGGCATAATGGGCATAGTTGGCCTCATAGGTTTCGGCGTTGTCAGGATCCGCTTTCATTAGCACATTTTTGATATTTTCCATTTGCTTTTTGGCATTTTGAGGGGAAAGCCAAGTGTGAGGATCGTATGCGCCGTGGTTATGCCCATCTTCGTTTCCATGCTTTTCGGCATGCCCGTCGTCAGAAGGGAGAAGAAACACATTCTTCGCTGTTTCCACCACCAAAAGGTTCTCCGTCTGAATAGCCTCCAGGATGTCCTCCACCCAATGCTCCATGCCCAAGCCGTTGTAAAGAAAAACATCCGATTGCTCTAAAGCTGCCATATCCCTAGGCGCAGGCTCCCAATGGTGCACTTCCGCCCCGGCCGGAAGCATGTTCACAAGCTCAATCTTGTCTCTGCCGATTTTATGTGCCAAATCATAAATCGGATAAAAACTGGCAACCACCCGAAGCTTGCCGCTGGATTCCGTTTGTATGCCGCAG
>DUUG01000153.1 GCA_012841675.1 Clostridiales bacterium | reverse complement strand
CGGGGGCGGTTGTTTGAAGTAAAACAGCGCGTCAAAGAAGTAAACGCCAAACGGCGGCACGATGCACCGGGAAGAAAGCTGGAAGGCTCCTCCTATTTTCATTCTGAGCTAATAGCAAACCCAAATCTGGCCATTGACTTTATCATTGCGAGACCGCGAATGGCCTATTACATGCAATACAGCACCCGGATTTACGAGGTCTACATGCAGTATGTGGCGCCGGAGGACATCATTGTGTATTCCATCGACGAGGTGTTCATGGATGTTACCAACTATCTAAACACCTACGAGCTGTCTCCCCGCGACCTTGCCATGCAGATTATTCTGGATGTTCTGGAGACAACCGGTATTACTGCAACGGCCGGCATTGGCACAAATCTTTTTCTCTGCAAAGTGGCGTTGGATATTGTGGCAAAGCATATGCCGGCGGATCAAAACGGAGTGCGCATTGCCGAGCTGGATGCAATGAACTACCGCCGCAAACTCTGGACGCACCGGCCTCTCACCGATTTCTGGCGTGTAGGCAAGGGGTATGCCAAAAAGCTGGAGGAAAACGGCATGTTCACCATGGGCGATGTGGCGCGATGCTCTTTAAATAATGAGGAGAAGCTGTATAAGCTGTTTGGCAAGAATGCGGAATTGCTCATTGACCATGCGTGGGGCTGGGAACCTTGTACCATAGAAGCGGTTAAAGCATACAGGCCGCGCACCAACAGCTTAGGCTCGGGACAGGTTCTGCACCAGCCGTATACCGCCGAGAAGGCAAGACTCGTCCTGCGGGAGATGGCAGATGCTCTTGCGCTGAACTTGGTGGGAAAAGGGCTTGTCACGGATCAGATCGTTATTACGGTTGGATATGATATCGAAAATCTAACCGACCCGGAGCGCAGGAAAAACTATCATGGGGCTATCGTCAAGGATCACTACGGACGGGAAATTCCCAAACATGCACACGGTACCGCCAACCTCGGGCAATATACGTCCTCGACTAAGCTAATTTTGAATGCTGTTTCCGCATTGTTTGACCGGATTGTCGATAAAAATCTGCTTGTTCGAAGGCTAAACATTGTGGCAAACCGCGTCATAGAGGAAGCCTCCGCACCGAAGCAAAATGCGGGATATGAGCAGCTGGATCTCTTCACTGACTATGCCGCCCTCGAAGCAAAACGGCAAAAGGAAGCGGCGGAGCTTGCGCGCGAAAAGAAGGTGCAACACGCCATGCTGAGGATTAAAAAGAAGTTCGGGAAAAATGCCATACTTAAAGGCATGAACTTGGTGGAAGGGGCAACCGCCAAGGACCGCAACGCGCAAATTGGAGGTCACAGGGCATGATAAAGGGATTCCCATACGAGGACATTATCCATTTGCCTCACCATGTTTCTTCTACCAGACCGCAGATGCCCATGCAGGATCGCGCCGCTCAGTTTTCCCCCTTTGCGGCCCTTACCGGCTTTGATGCCGCCATCAAGGAAGCCAGGCGTCTGACGGAGGAAAAAATTGAGTTAGACGAAGAAGCGCTGAACCTTCTAAACAGGAAGCTTCAGATGCTGGTTGACCGTTTGGACGAGCAGCCGGAGGTTAGATTTACCTACTTTAAACCGGACGAAAAAAAGTCGGGCGGAGCATATATGACTGTGACGGGCAAGGTCAAAAAGGTGGATGACTTTAAGAGATGGATTGTAATGCAAAACGGCGTAAAGATACCCATGGATGATATATTAGACATAGAAAGCGAGCTATTTACTCTGCTGTAATTTGCTTGCTTGCGGTCAAACTAAATACAAAACAAAACCGAGGGCAGAGCTATTCTGTCGCCCGGTGTTTATGCATCTTTTTGCTTTTATACGGCGATTACAGGTTAAACCGCCGTATAAAAGCATTTGTTTTTTTCCTTGTGCGAGCCGGCGCGCTGTGTTACAATGAGGCGGAATGATGAAGGGG
>DUUG01000152.1 GCA_012841675.1 Clostridiales bacterium | reverse complement strand
CGCCGGAAGCCCTTTATATACTATGTTATCCACAATGGGAGTATTGTCGTTGTTAGGAAGCAACGAAACCGCCGAGGCGGCTCTTGCCAAGGAAAGCTCGATGGTTTCGGCCAGCTCCTGCCGAACCTCTTGGGTCAGCTTTGCTGCTTCACCGTGCTTTGCCAGCAGAGGATTATACTGTCCCCTTTTCCCGTCCTCATACGCATCGTCATAGGCATCCAGCAGGTAGATCACCCGACCGATATGGTAATAGAACTCGCGGAATACGCGTTTTTCCGCCTCATCTTCCCCTAAAAAGGAGAGATTTGCCAGTAACTGCGCAAAACAGTCGGCCACCTCATCAGGAACAGCACAGCCTGCCTCCTCTAGTTGGTGCAGACGGGAAAGATGCACCCTGCAAGCCTCGTCAAAAGCCGGCAACGCCGCTGATGCCTTGCCATATGCCTTTTTTACAAACAGGGAAAGAAGCTTTCCGCCGATTTTGCCCCAAAACCCCTTGTCCCGTTTTTGATCGGCCAGCTTATACCAAACGAGAATCACAGACGCGTCGGCGATTTTTTCCAAATACGGCCCGTATGCTACCGTTTCGCACCGTTTCAAAGGCTTGGTCGGGCAAGTTTTTCTGCAAAAGGCTACCTCCTTTTGAAACAGCACAGGAAGCGTCATGTCATAGCTTACGGCAAACCGGGCGGCAAAGCCATGCCGTTTGGAAAGCGCATGACAAAGACCGCAATAGGCGGCCTTGTAATGGTCGTATTGGCGAAAGGTCAAATCAGGCTTAAACGGGCGAACGTATCCATACATGGCATTTTCCTGTCTTCGGCATACATACCGGAATTCTTATGTTCTATTTTACCTGATTTATGCGAAAGAAACAACGCCCTTTCTGTAAATAAATTTCTGTTTGCAGCCATATACGGTATATGGTATAATGTTCCGCAAGTGCAATATTATGTCGGCACTTGTCAAAATGGTGCCGGAACATGTGATTTCCGCCCCGCTTTATCGCCGAGCGAAAGGAGAGGTTAGATATGCCAACCCCGCTGATCACCAACGATTATTATGCTCAGAAAATTGCCGGCAACATTGCTAAAATTTCCTTTTCCAAGCTGGAGGAGGCCGCCAAAAGCGGCGATGTGGCCGCTTTGCGCAATAACGACTGGATGACCGTCGGCCCCTTTGTTTTGGAAACCGACGGCGCCTTTGAAACCGAATACCTCTATGAACGGGAAAAAATCCTCTCGGTTGACTATTTAGAAAAAGACGGCGGCGAGGCTGCCACTGCCCCGTATTTAGGCTTAACCTGCCATAACACAGGCTTTTACGGCCCGGAAAAGCTGACTTGGGAAAAGGGCATGCTCAAGTGGGATATGCTCCGCTTTGACGCCGACGAGGGCGACGCCGCCTGCGACAAAGCACTGTTTGCCACAGAGCAGCGCAACGCCATTTTCTATGCCGCCGTTTATGTGGAATGCGAAAGCGAAAAGGACGCCGTTGTCTGCTATGAAAATTCCGGCTGCCTTTTGTACTTAAACGGACAACTCATTGACAATGCGCCCTACGGCCGGGTCAAAGGCCTTGTGACCATGGGTCGGCAGGTGGCCGTGTCCTTCCAGAAGGGGCTGAATCTGCTTCTTTTCAAGCTTCGCCCCGGCTATATCTGCGACACGGTAGACCTTTCCATGACCAACTGCACCATTTACCCCATTGCCGCCCGTGTCAACGGCCTTGGCATTGCCTATCCTTCTAAAACCGCCGTTTTTGTCGGCGACAAGGAAGCGCCCATGCAGGTGTTTCCCATGTTTGCCGCGGCGTTGTCCGAAACGGAAGGCGGCAGCCTAAGCCTTGGGAAGGGAGAACCCCTTGCCATTCCGGCACTTTCCAAGGGACAGTGCCATATGCTGCGGGCCGAGTTTCCGGCACCTACTAAAGCCCAAACCATCACCTACCCCTTTGTATTAACGGAAGGCTCCGCTCGTGCTTCCGGCGAGTTTACCGTCCGCCAAGACGCATTCAACGGCTTTACGGGGGACCGTTTGCTTTCCGCCGCTTTCCATTTTGACACCACCTACCACCAGGAGCAGCGGGTCTACGCCATGGGTGCCATTGACATCACCATGAACATGCTCAAGGCCATGCGGGAAAACGAAAGCTTCCGGGCGGTTATGTCCGAGGTGGACTATCTGCACCCCTATTACAGCCTGTATCCCCACGACAGAGAGTATCTCAAACAGGTGTTTGTGGAAGGCAGGGCCGACGCCGACTGCTTCTACAACCAGCCTAACGAAATGACCTCCTCGCCGGAGGGCATCGTGCGCAACATGGCGTACGGGCAGCTCTACCACCGGGATGTGCTAGGGCGCATCTGCAAGGTGTACAGCCCGGGCGACGTGTTTGGCCATCCCAACCAGCTATCCCAAATCTGCCGCAAGGGCGGGTGCGACGGCATCTACTGGGGCAAGCATATTTTCGGCTTCCCGCCTGCCTTCCGCCACGTTTCGCCCGACGGGGAAAGCCTAATCCACCGCCGAGGCGGCATCGGCGTTGGTTTTGCCAAGGAAAAGAACCTTTCCTTTACGGAAGGCGACGGCCGGGCCTTCTCCACCGTTCCGGCCTTCCCGGTGGACGGCAATATGGAATGGATGGAAAGAACCATACCCAAGGCTCGGTATGCCATTGCAGCGGAATACCAAGAAGCCATGTCTGCCGACGAAGAGCGCATTGTCGCCGAAACAGGCGTATCCCCCTTTGTGCAAACGTCCCGGGATATGTCTTTGTACCATGCCGGCGTCGCTTTGACCCGCACAGACTTAAAGCAGGCCAACCGTTTGGCGGAAAATCTGCTGATAACGGCGGAGAAGCTGGCTGTTATTGCCGCCCTCTGCGGCGCGGCCTACCCTGAAAAGGCCCTTGATAAGGCTTGGCGGCAAATTCTTTGCGGCCAGCACCACGATTCCATTACCGGCACGAACAACGAAATTTCCTTTGTGGATCTGATGGTCGAATATCGAGAGGCCGTTGAGCTTGCGGCGGACATTATGAACCGGGCTTCGGCATTTATTGCCTCCTGCGTGGCCGTAAAGGGTCCCCGCCCGTTTATCCTGTTCAACCCCCATACGTGGGACCGGAAGGACCCGACGGTGGTCACTTTGCGTCTGGATAAGCCCGTCGAAAACTATGTTTTCAAGGACGAAAAGGGCAAAACCTATAAGTTCCAGGCCATCTCACAGGAAGAAACTCAAAACGGTTACCTGGTTTCCGCCGTTTTTTCGCCCAAAATGCCTGCCCTTGGTTTTGCCACCTACTACTTAGAAGAAGGCGACAACCATGCGCCCGCCAAGCAAAATAGCGATACCACCATCGAAAACCGCTACTTTAAGCTTACAGTCGATCCCGAAAAGGGCGGCGGCATTATCTCTCTCTACGACAAAACTACCGGCCGCGAGCTGATTAACCCTCTGGTAGACGGCCCGGCCAACCGGTTGGTGGCGTTAAAAGAAATGCCCAACCGCATGGAAGCCCAGCACGAGTTCTACACCACAGGGCATAAGCTCACCTCCGGCGAATATGAAGCCACGGTCCAGGCGGAAAAGGGCAAGGAGTTTGAAAAGCTGACTATTACTTACTCCTTAGGCACGGTTGTCTACGTAACGCAGGAGATTACACTCCACGCCAACAGCCGCCGCATCGACTTTGTCACCCGCTTAGACGACTATCAAGATCAGGACGATCTCTTTACCGTCACCTTCCCGGTTGCCCTGCGCGGCGCCAAGCCGATTTTTGACGACCGGTTTGCCCCTGCCGTCCGCAACGAAAGCAAAAACCTGCTTTCCTTCCAAACCCACCAGTACGCCATGTTTTCCCACTGCGCCGTATATGCCGCTAACCAGTGGCTGGACTACGGGCCCACGGTGACGCTGGCGTTGCAAAACGGCGACGAAAAGGGCAGCATTAATGCCGGCATGCTGCAGATCATCCGCCCCGACGGCAATCCCTTCGCCAAGGCAACGGAATCCCTGTTGCATGCCTTTACCAAGAAGGCTGTGCCCGTAACGGTGTTCCCCGACGGCAAACAGTCCTGCGTCGGCTCGCAGATCATCCATTTCAACGAAGATTTGGCCTCCTCCACGCGGATTGTTCTTACTTTGGAAGACGAAAAGAACGAATACGTGGAAAAACTTCTTGCCGATGCCGGCAGAAAAGGGCGCGAGCTGGAAAAGAAAGTTAAAAAAGACGGCAAGGCCATCCTTTACCTGCGCGACAGCGATAATCTATGGCAAAAACCCATAGATGTTTTAGTGCTTGCGGCCAAAAAGCCCGAGCAATTGGAAGAACTGGCCGACCAGATTGTAAAAGCCCTGGCCAAGGGGCACAAGGTTGCCCTCAAGGCCCTTCTGGCAGACCTGCCCGGCGAAGCCGACGATTACGGCATTGCCCTTTTGAACACGGGCAACATTGCCTGCAGCGTGGAAAAAGGCGGGGTTTTGAACCTGATGCTGTTCCATACGGCGGATTTCTACGGCAACATCGGCAATACAAACGATGGCAAGCCCCTAATCCCCGAGCAGAAGAGCCATGTGTTCACCTATTCTTTGTATCCCCACGAGGGAAGCTACCGCGAAGCGGAAGTGTACCGCCGTGCGCTGGAGCTAAACGACCCCGTCTTTGCCGTAGAACGGACGGAAAGTCGGAACCCCACCTTGCCGGAGCGGCAGAGCTACTTGAAAACCGACGAAAACGTCATTGTCACGGCCGTGAAAGCCGGCGGCTATCCCATGGCGTCTATGAAGGACGAAACGAAGCCCATTGCCGAGCGGGGCATTGCCATTCGCTTTTTCGAGCCAAACGGCCTAGATACGGAAACGACTATCGAAACGGGCTTTGACTTTTCGGCGGCCTTCTCCACCGACCTGCTGGAAGAACAGCCCGAGCCCGTTTCCTTTAAGGGCAAAAAGCTGTCGTATTCTGTGCCGACCCACTCTATCGAAACTCTGGTTTTGTACCCGACGGGTGCCAAAACGCCGGAGGTTTCCATCGGCGCGGAAAAAGAACCGGTGGAGCCCACCTACATCCGCTCCTGGGAGCATGACCTGGGCACCATGCCTATGGGCTATCTTGCCTTGGCGGCGGTTATCAGCCGGAACCCGAAGAAGATAAGCGACACCGAGTTTACCACCGAGGTTTCCATTGCCAACAACCGCACGGATGCCACCGTTTCCGGCGAGGCAACGCTCATCTTGCCCGGCGGATGGAAGGCTGACCGCACGCGCTTTGCTTACGAGCTGGCCCCCGGCGCCCATGTGGTGTTCCCCCTGCGGGTGGAAAAACCGACCGCCGACGCCAAAGGCATTCTGCGCCTGCTCTATGAAGATCGGGGACAGCAGTTTGAAGACATCTTCGAAGTGGGCTACTTTAACCCGGTTATGACCCTGCATCTGGAGGAAAACGCCATTGTCGCTCTGATTGAAAATCCCACGGGCCAAAGTATTGCCGGCGAGCTGTCTATTGCCTCGTCCATCGAGACTTGGGGCGACCTAGGCGGTAAAAACCCCTTTGCCCGTATGTCCATTTCGCCGCGCACCATGGGCGTGGTCTTAGAGCCGGGCCAGCGGAAGGAATACCGCTTTGCGCTTTCAGGCGATCCGGACCTTTCCTTCTGGGCAACGGCCAAGCTCATGGTCAACGGCAGAATCCACTTTAAAACCGTGACAAAACAGCGTGAGCACCATTGCATCTGGGCCCATGAGTTTATTAACGACATCTATCGCGATGGCGGCTCGCTAGAAAAGCTTCTGAAGCTAAACTAAATACCAAAGTACCGGGCAAGAGGAACCTGAACTGCACCCCAATTGTTAGACAGTATGGTATACTGAATAACGATTGGGGTGTTTTTATGCCAAAAGGAGT
>DUUG01000151.1 GCA_012841675.1 Clostridiales bacterium | reverse complement strand
TAAAAGCGCTTGCACGGCGAAAGGGACGTTTACGCCTTCGTACAGGTGAAACCCGCGAGGGCCGTATTCCTCCGCGGCCATGCGCTCCAATTCGTCGATTTTTTGGCGATACTCCGTTTCAAACCAGTCGTTTGTGCAGCGCATGGTGTCGATGTGCCAACCGCCGCCTTCGAACGGTTGTAAAACCAGCTCGTAGTTGGCGCCGCTGCCGCTATTTGTCTCCATGTGGGCATAGGAGAAACGAAGATTGTGCCAAACCGTAACCATAGCGGCGCCGTTTTCCTCTTTATAATCCGTAACGGTTATGGTTTGTCGAAGGTGTAAAACCGGGTCAAACTCTTCTCGGCGGAATTTGGCGTAGTAAGTGGACTGGGCCGTGTAGTACCGACAGGATTCGTTTTCTATGCCGCTTTGAAAGTAGGGCGTGTAATCGAAATGGATAAAGCGGTTTTCGGCTTCGCCTAAAGTGAAGAACATTGCCTTCAACACGCCGACAACGCCGGTGGGGATTTCTTTGCCTGCGTCGTTTATAAACTCGCGGAAGGGTTCCGGCTCGGTTTGCGGTGCGGCTGTTTCCGGTGCGGTGGTTTGAGGTGTGGTGGTTTCGCTTATTCTGGAAGGTATCGGAGGGGTAGAGGAGGCCGGGGGATTGGTTTCGTTGGGGTTTGCGGGATCGGCTTTACAAGCTGTTAGAAGCAAAACGCACAGAAGAAGAAATGCTAAAATTTTTCTTTTTCCGCCGTATCGGAAGAATCGGCTGCCAGGTTTAGACAGGTTCACGTGTATCTTCCTCCTTTCTAAAGGTAAATCAATTGTATCCAAAGCAAAACAGGCTAACAACAACAAAATAGCAACAAAAGATTACAAATTCGGAAAAAGGCACGCCGTTTGGCGTGCCTTTTGGTACTAAATTTTAACGAAGCTCGGCTTTCTGTTTTTGAACGTGGTTACATGGGTAAACCCGGCTTCCTTCAGCATTTCATACCCCTTGGCAATACCGATGCCCACGTGCCTCGGATAATGGGCGTCGGAACCGACGGTGATAATTTCGCCGCCTAGGGAACGGTACAGCTTTAAAAGGCCGATTTCCGGGAAGGTCACGTTGCCGCCGTCGCGAAGGCCGGAGACGTTCAGCTCTATCCCGATGCCTTTTTCAATGAGAATCTTTAAAAGGGTGCGGATTTCTTCCTCGAAAGCGTCCATAGAAACGTCATAGCCGTATTTGTATTTCATATAGCGCAACGGGTAAGTAATATGCGCTAAACAGTCGAACCCGCCTAACGCAACAATCTCAAACAGTTCGTTTACATACTGGGTTAGCAAAGCTTCGCATTCTTCTTTGGAGGCAAAACCCTTCATATAGTAAAAATCCGGCTTGCCCCGCAGATTGTGCAGGCTTCCTAAAGTAAAATCGCAGGGGATGTTGACCATGTCCTTGTGGAAACAAGGTGCTTCATGGCCCTGAGCCACTTCGATGCCGTAAAGCAGGCGAATTTGGTCGCCGTATAAGCTTTGTGCTTCGGCAAACTGCTCATCTACCCGAGCTTTGTAAAATACAAGGCCGGGAGGCAGGTCGCCCCGCTCGAAAAAGCCGGCGCATTCGGCATGGTCGGTGATGCAGAATTCGGAAAGCCCCGCGTCGATGGCCGCCTTGGTCATCTCTGCAATGGTTGCGCGTCCGTCGGGGGAAGCGGTGCTATGGCTGTGGTAGTCGCAAAGATACATGAAAACTCTCCTTATCGGAATAAGATGAAGGTTTGGCGATGGCCGTTAACAGGCCTGCTGTTATTATAGCGTATGGAGGGATGGTTATCAAACAGATTTTTCCTTTTTCTTTAAAATTAAAATGGTTGACGAAGCGTTTGGCGGGTAGTATGATACGGAAAGAAACATTTGGGGGTGCTTATATGTCTGCGGCGGATTTGCGCTCCTTGCAAGAAAAACCACGTTTCACACCGGAGGAGGTGCGGGCCGTCACTTGGGATTATGGCGAGGATGATGGCAGGATCTACTCCTTTCCGCCTTCCTCAGAACACACAGCTCGGATAGACACGCTTCCGAATCCGTTTGCAATGCCGGAGGGAGGATACGTATCTAACTTGAACGAGTGGAACCGGCAGCGTTCCTATATGCAGCAGGCTCTAATGCATTATATATATGGTCCTCGTCCATCGTATCAGGTAGTGGGCTTGGAAAAAACGGGGGAGCAGGCCGAAGGCGACTTTGGGCATACGACCTTCTATAAAGTGTATTACGGTGACGGCAGGCGTTTCTTTCGCATACGAGTTACGAAGCCTGCGAGAGGCGGACTGCGCTACCCCGTCATTATGCGGTTTGAGCATGTGATGGAACACCGTTTTCCCGTTGAAGCTGAGTTGTTATCGGAAAATCGCTATGTGTTTGTGGCTGTAAATCATTTGGATCTTGCTCCCAACGAAAAATTTGAATACCAGCCGTCGCACATACAGCCGAAGGAAGCAAAAGCTATCATGGCTTGGGCGTATGGTGCAAGCCTTTCGATGGATGTGTTGGAGAGGCTTTCGTTTGTAGATACGAAACGCGTTTGTATAACCGGTCACTCGCGGACGGGAAAAGCCGCCATCTGTGCCGCTGCGTTCGACGAGCGGTTTGCTCTTGTGGTGCCCAACAATTCCGGCGCCGGCGGAGCTTCCAGCTTTCGAACATTCGGACAGCCAGGCGCGCAGGGGATTCAGATTGCCCTTCATCAGCCTTCTTGGCTGTCGGATACGCTGGCGGAGTTTGTTGATAAGTGCAACTGTTTGCCTGTGGATATGCACTGGGCGACGGCGTTAGTTGCACCTAGGCCGATTTTCTTTACCGAGTCTAGGGACGGAGGTGATTCTCTCTGGGCAGGGCCAAGAGGAACGTATGCCTGCTGGTCGGCGCTGGATGAAATCTATAAACTGTACGGAGAAGCGGCGGTAATGCGGAACTTGATTCATACAAGAGCGGGTCAGCATGACCAATTAGAATCCGATTACCGGCTTTTGGTTTCGTTTTGCAATTTTCATTTTTATAAAAATCTTATGATTTTAGAGGATTATCGCATGAATGCCGAGTATATGGATGCAAAAAAGCAACATTTGTGGACAGCCCCGTGGTAAGAGACTTAGGAAATGGTGAGGGGGTTCAAAAGATTTTTTGAAAAAGGTAAAAAAAGGTCTTGCTTTTTTCGACAGGATGTGGTAAGATATCTCTTGCCGACCACTCGGGACGAATATACAAGCAAAGTGGTTGGCGATTTACTCTACTTGGTAATGTTGATACTTTTGAAAGTTTGTCAGTCGGATTGTAAAAAATAACATTTCAAATAAGCATTGACAGAGCGAGTTAGATATGATATAATAAGATTTGTTGACGCCGATTTGGAAGAGGGCGAAAACAAGAAAAGCCTGTACCTTGTAAATTAAACAATGAACCAAGCGAAAGCACCAGAGTTTTAG